>JBDTIC010000362.1:0-9026 GCA_039936595.1 Ginsengibacter sp.
AGCGCTGTCCATGCGGGACCTGTATATGAACTATTTGATAAGAAAGGATTAGGCACCGATGTTGAGCCTCCTGTATTTCATCCCGTAGGCAATACGATTCAGTATCACATCAGGGAAGGAAAGCATGGTATAACTTTATACGACTGGCAGCAATACATCAGGTTTGCTAAAGAGATGTGGAATTTGAATTAGCATTGTAAGCATCAGACAAAACATTAAAATAGGAAAATTAAGTCTCCTATTTGTAAACCTTCACTATCCTTATACAGTGTTCAATATCATTGCCAGAGAACTTTACATGAATATTGTAGAATTTATCCAGAGTCCTTTGCTGCACTGTCGGTCTGATACAGTGAGTTCAAAAAGTATGACTTTAATGCAGTTCAAATTGAATGGTTTGGAACTCATTAAGAATGTGACAGAATAGTTGTAAAAAATTGCCAGGTAGGCAAAATGATAAATAATTTGCGAATAAATATAAGCTACTGATTATATGATAATTCAGGGATTTGTATAGAACTTAAAATAATAAAAACGAAAAACAAATACAACCAATTTTTGGATTGGGTAGATAAGATGTTTGATGAAAAACTAAACTTTATTCCAGAAGGAGAAACTTTGTAAATTGCCCTGCTCTTCATCAGGCAATGTGAACAACAACATTTCCGATACCAAAGCCCGACTCTATTGAATTAATAAAGCTAAAAATGCTTGAAAAAACCCAATAAAAGTCGCCCTAATTCACGGAGGACGCAAAGAGTTATCACCGGTACGAGAACAAACAAGAATCAAATGAATTGATATGTCCATTAATTTACTGAACTAATAATACTATCCGCTATTATTGCTTTCTTAAAAGCAGGGATTTTCTGGTAAAATGTATCAAACAATCTCACAGGCTCGCTTAACTATTTTGAGAGCAAAATCTAATTGTTCTTTTTCCGAAAGATTCGTGTTATCCAACTCTATTGCATCATCCGCTTTTCGTAACGGGCTTATTTTTCGGTTGGAATCTATATAATCGCGCAGGGCTATATTGGATTTTATTTCATCCAGGGTAATATTGGGATTCTTATCAAACATTTCAGTGTATCTTCTCTCTACCCGCACCGCTTCATTGGCTACCATAAATATTTTTACCTCGGCTTCCGGGAAAACGGTTGTTCCGATATCGCGGCCATCCATAACGATTGCTTTTTTACTACCCATTTTTTGCTGCGCTGCCACCGCGAATTCTCTTACATCTTTTAAAGCCGCCACATCACTTACTTTTTCTGCAATGATGATATCACGAATAATATATTCTACATTTTCAGCATTAAGGTATATTTCTGTGTTACCTGAATTCTGATTGACATGGAATTCAAGATGAATATTTTCTAACGCAGCACGAATTTCTTTATCATCAGAAATATTTACATTGTTTCTCAGGAAATATAAAGTGATGGCTCTGTACATAGCTCCACTGTCTATATACTTATAGTTTAGCTTTTTAGCGAGTTGTTTTGCCAGCGTGCTTTTACCGCATGATGAAAAGCCATCAATGGTAATAATTATTTTTGGTGACATGAGTACAAAAGTGACGTAAAAAAGATAAAAATCAAAAACTGTAAAAAAAATGCCACCCCGTAAAAGGATGGCACTTTTGCATTACAAAATCAAATATTTTAAACTTCCGAAGGCTTTTTCTCAATCACGCTTCCATTGATCTCGAACACAATTTTCGAGTTTTCTTTATCTAAAGAAGCAAGCAAAGTATCTCCATTCTTCACATTCATGTTCAATATTTCTTCTGCAAGAGGATCTTCAAGATATTTTTGAATAGCTCTGTGCAATGGACGTGCTCCAAACTGTGAGTCATACCCTTTTTCTGAGATGAACTTCTTTGCTTCTTCTGTAAGTTCAAGTTTTAGCCCCAGGTTATCTAATCTTTTGGTAACTCCCTTCATCAGGATATCAATGATAGAGAAAATATTATCTTCTGTGAGTTGGTTGAAAATTACCACATCATCTATACGGTTTAAAAACTCAGGACTGAAAGTACGTTTCAAGGCTTTTTCAATAACGGCCTTACTATTTTCTTCCGCATTCTCAATTCTTGATGCCGTAGTGAAACCAACTCCTGCCCCAAAATCTTTCAACTGCCTCGCCCCGATGTTGGAAGTCATTATGATCATTGTATTTTTAAAATCAACTTTTCTTCCTAATCCGTCTGTAAGTAATCCATCGTCTAACACCTGCAAGAGAATATTGTAAATGTCCGGGTGCGCCTTTTCTATCTCGTCCAGCAGAATTACTGAATAAGGTTTACGTCTAACCTTTTCAGTTAGCTGCCCACCTTCCTCATATCCCACATAACCCGGAGGTGCACCAATCAACCTGGACACAGTGAATTTTTCCATATATTCACTCATGTCAAGCCGGATCAACGCATCATCACTATCAAACATATATCTTGCTAAACATCTTGCCAATTCGGTTTTTCCTACGCCAGTAGGTCCAAGGAAAATAAAACTACCTATTGGTTTTTTTGGATCTTTCAATCCTACACGATTTCTCTGTATGGCTTTCACTACTTTTGAAATGGCATCTTCCTGACCCACTACTGCCTCTTTCAGATCTTCGCCCATTCTCCTGAGCTTATCGGTTTCTTCCTGTACCATTCTCTTAACAGGAATGCCTGTCATCATACTTACCACTTCAGCAATGGCCTCTTCATTGATTGGGTATCTTTTATTTTTACTTTCTTCTTCCCAATCTGACTTTGCTTTTTCCAACTCTTCCTGAAGTCTTTTTTCTGTATCCCGAAGTGAGGCAGCTTCTTCGAAGCGCTGGCTTTTAACTACTTTATTTTTTTCATGTTTTATCTCGTCAATCTTCTTTTCAAGTTCAATCACTTCCTGGGGAACATTAATGTTTTTCAAATGAACACGTGCCCCCACTTCATCTAAAACATCGATGGCTTTGTCAGGCAATAAACGATCTGTCATATACCTATCGCTTAATTTTACGCATGCATCAATGGCCTCTTCATCATAAATCACATTATGGTAATCTTCATATTTGCTTTTTATGTTCGTGAGTATCTCAATTGTTTCTTCCACACTAGGTTGTTCCACCATTACCTTTTGGAAACGACGATCTAATGCGCCATCTTTTTCAATATACATCCGGTATTCATCCAGTGTTGACGCGCCAATGCATTGAAGTTCTCCTCTTGCCAGCGCGGGTTTGAAAATATTGGAAGCATCCAGAGAACCGCTTGCTCCCCCGGCTCCGACAATAGTATGAATCTCATCAATGAATAGTATGACATCACGATTTTTTTCAAGTTCATTCATGATGGCTTTCATTCTTTCTTCGAATTGTCCACGGTACTTAGTGCCCGCTACCAAAGCAGCCAGGTCGAGTGATACGACTCTCTTGTCAAATAATACACGACTTACTTTCCTCTGAATGATACGTAAGGCAAGGCCTTCTACAATTGCAGTTTTACCAACTCCAGGTTCACCTATTAAAATGGGATTATTTTTTTTCCGACGGCTCAGTATCTGTGATACCCTTTCGATCTCTGTTTCACGTCCTACAATCGGATCAAGGCTTCCCATTTCGGCCAGTCTTGTAATGTCTCTGCCAAAATTGTCTAATACCGGCGTCTTGGTCTTTACCTGGGCGGTACTTTTAGAGGGCCTCTGCTGTGAATAAGCTTTCCTTTCTTCTTCGAACTCTTCGCTTTCTTCGTCCTGGAAATCAGATTTAGGATCTGTTTTTACATAACCCAGTTCACTCTTAAACATATCATAATCTACATCAAATTGATTTAATATTTGAGTAGCTATGTTTTCTTTATTTTTAAGAATGGAAAGCATTAAGTGTTCGCTTTCTACCAGAGGGCTTTTGTTTGTTTTGGCCTCAAGCACTGTAATTCTTATTACCTTCTCAGCCTGTTTGGTAAGTGGCAATGAATTAATGTTAGCGATGTTCTTTCCTGTTTTATCTTTTACGGCAAGTTCTATTTCTTTACGTAGCTCATACAAGTCTACATTAAGGGATTTTAAGATCTTCATGGCCGTATTCTCACCATCTCTAATTAACCCAAGAACCAGGTGCTCGGTTCCGATAAAATCATTTCCGAGGCGTAAGGCTTCTTCCCGGCTGTAGGAAATTATTTCTTTTACTTGTGTTGAAAAATTGTTGTCCATTTATTAACCATTTAATGCTGTACAATAATAATAAATTAATCTTATTAATCAGTGTTTAAACAAAATACACGCTGTTAAAAAATAATAACGAAGAGCTCTATGGCACATTAAAAGGGAGGATTCTAAAATTTAGTGTGTCAAGGTTAACGAAGTCGCGGTGTATAATATTTTTAATACTTCTTTGTTCTTGCTTTGCCCTTATTCCTTTTCTCTTTTAATATCTTTGAAAGCGTGATCTATTATTTATCCTCTAAATTACGGAATTATGAAAGTCAAAATTGATACCAAAGAAAAGATGCACGTCATTACGATTGAAGAGGAAGAATTAACTGCTAATATGACAGAACAATTGATTCAGCAAGCAAATTCTTTCCTTGATACTCCAATTCAAAATGTGATTTTAATCTTTAGCAAGGTAAAGAAAATTAGTCTTGAATCTTTAAATTCGTTGTTGTCAATGCAGCAATCTTTCTATAACGCCGAACATTCTATGGTATTTTGTGAATTTCAAAAAAATATTGAAAATATGGTTCATGAACACCACCTGGAAGATATAATGAATGTAACTCCCTCAGAAAGCGAGGCCTGGGATATGGTGCAGATGGAAGAAATAGAAAGAGAATTATTTTAACCGATTATTCCAATTATATATAATATACCCACTTATACCCAATATATACCAACGAAAACTCATCCGAATATGATTGTTGTAACTATTTTAGGAAATAATTCCGCTATTCCTGCTCATGGCAGGCATCCCACGGCACAGGTGTTGCAATCAGAAGAACATCTTATGTTGATAGACTGTGGTGAAGGCACGCAAATGCAATTAAGTTTGTACAAAATCAAAAAAAGCAGAATCAATCATATTTTTATTTCGCATTTGCATGGTGATCATTATTTTGGCCTGATTGGATTGCTTACAAGCTTCGCACTTAATAACCGGTTAAATGACCTTCACATTTATTCTCCTTCAGAACTAAAATCAATTATTGATTTACAAATGAATGTGAGTGGTGCCAGGTTTCCGTTTCACATTTATTATCATGACCTGTTTAGGGAAGAGATTATTTTTGAAGATAAAAAATTATCAATAGAATGTTTTAACGTGAATCACCGCATTGAATGCTGGGGGTTTCTGTTCAGGGAAAAAAAGAACCTGAGAAAGATTAACATTAAGCAGGTAAATAAGTACAAGGTACCTTCTTCTTTCTTTGAAAATTTGCATAGTGGAGAAGATTATTTAAACGGCGATAACCAACTTGTGAAAAATAGTGAGCTAACCATAGCTTCAGAAGCTCCCAGGTCTTATGCCTACTGTGCTGATACTTCATACCATGAACCTATCGGCGAAAAAATAAAAGATGTGGATCTTATGTACCATGAAGCTACTTACCTGGCAGATCTTGAAGAGAAGGCCATTGCGCGATTTCATTCTACCTCCAGGCAGGCCGCCCAAATAGCAAAAAATGCTGGGGCCAAAAAATTATTACTGGGGCATTTTTCTTCTATGTATGACACGTTGGATCAATTTAAAGAAGAAGCATGCGAGATTTTTGAAAACAGCGAAATTGCTGAAGAAGGAGTTTGCTACATAGTATAGGTCTGACTGTATCCGTCAGACCTATACTATATTTACGGTAAAATATAGCTTTTCTAACCTATATCATAATCCTTCAGACTGCCGTCAGACCGGAAAGAAAATCCTTCACTTTCTCATGGTACATTGTACTTAGGGGCACCAAAGGAAGTCGCAATTCATTTTCTATCAGCTTTAATTCATATAAG
Source organism: Ginsengibacter sp. (assembly GCA_039936595.1). Taxonomy (GTDB): domain Bacteria; phylum Bacteroidota; class Bacteroidia; order Chitinophagales; family Chitinophagaceae; genus Ginsengibacter. Next base: position 5,991 of record JBDTIC010000362.1, read on the forward strand.
AAAGCCTTTACCCCGGCAGGATTATTTTCAACAAATAAGAGGTCGTAAGCTTGTAATAACTTGTAGTGCAGTTTTTGAGCATCCACGAAGTCATTTTTTAAAGCAAACCGGACCATATCACTGAACTCTTGTGGGAAACAATTTGCGACCACACTGATTACACCATCAGCTCCACAGGCAATTAATGGAAGTGAAATATGATCGTCACCGCTTACTACCAGAAAATCATCCGGACGATTTTTTAATATATTCATGCCTTGAATCATATTGCCGCTTGCCTCTTTGATTCCCTGTATGTTTTCACAATTTCTTGCAAGACGTATCGTAGTTTCTGCGATAATATTGCTACCTGTTCTTCCTGGAACATTATAAATTATAACAGGCAATGGCGAAGCGTCGGCAAGTGCCTTATAATGTTGAAAAATACCTTCCTGTGAGGGCTTATTATAACTCGGACTTGAGCTTAATACTGCGGTAATATTTTGAAAAGAGAAGTTGGAGAATTGATCTATTACATCTTTGGTGTTGTTGCCTCCAATTCCTAAAATTAAAGGTACACGGCCATTTATTTTTTGCGAAGTAAATTCTACAATTTCAACTCTTTCTTTTTTAGAAAGAGTAGGAGTCTCACCTGTGGTGCCTAAAGATACAATATACTCTACTCCCTTATTTATTATATAATCTATTAATGTTGCCAGGGCATCAAAGTCAACTTCAGAATTTTTTTTGAAAGGAGTAACTATAGCAACACCGGTACCCTTAAGTTTATTTCTTAATGACATAATAAGATTGGGATATAAGTAACAGGAATGAGTTTAGAAATTATAGAATACATAGCAACAATTATTTTAAGTAAAAATATATAAATTATTGATTCAGAACAGTGGAAAACCAGTTAGTACACCGCAAAAAAGGTCCTGAATTTATTTTTCGTTGGGAAAGTAGTTATTCATCCCAAAATCCCATCTTATTGAATTTTTCAATCCGCTGTGAAATTCGTACATCAGGATCTATTTGTTTCAGTTCGTTGAGTATGGGCTTGATATAGCTTTTAAGGTTAGCGGCAGTTTCATCATAATTCCAGTGAGCGCCACCCAAGGGTTCTGCAATAACACCGTCAACCAAACCAAATTTCAACATATCATCAGAAGTAAGTTTTAATTGCTCTGCAGCAAGTTCTTTTTGTGCCCAACTACGCCATAATATCGAGCTACAGTTTTCAGGTGAAATAACCGTGTACCAGGAATTTTCCATCATTAAAACTTTATCGCCAACGCCAATGCCCAAGGCGCCTCCGCTGGCTCCTTCTCCGATTATTACACAGATCACCGGCACTTTAAGCCTTATCATTTCATATATATTTCTTGCGATGGCTTCTCCCTGGCCACGTTCTTCTGCCTCCAGGCCCGGAAACGCACCAGGAGTATCAATAAAAGTAATTACCGGTTTATTAAACTTTTCAGCAAGCTTCATAAGCCGTAACGCTTTACGGTAGCCTTCCGGGTTGGCCATACCAAAATTTCGCATTTGGCGCATTTTAGTATTAGTACCTTTTTGCTGCCCGATTACCATAATTGTTTCTCCATAAAACTGGGCAAATCCGCCTACCATCGCCTTATCATCTTTTACGTTCCTGTCACCATGCAATTCCAGGAAATTCGTAAACATTTTTACAATATACTCAAGAGTATAGGGCCTGTCCGGATGACGGCTCAATTGTACCTTTTGCCAGGGAGTAAGATGTTCAGTAATTTCTTTCCTTTTTATGAGGATATTTTCTTCCAGTTGGGCTATAATAGACTGATAATCTCCTTTCGGATTTTTTAAAGCCAGTTTTTTATTTTCTTCGATCTGATCATAAAGCTCCTTGATGGGTTGTTCAAAATCAAGAAACTGCCTTACATGTGATGACATAGCCTAAATAATATTTATAAAAAAAATGACAGCCTGCGACTGTATTATTTTTTTGAGCCGATAAAGTTAAGCTCCCCAAATTAAATAACAGCCAAAAGGTTTTTGTTTTTCATTTTTGATGAATTGAGGTGTTAAATAAAACTCAGAATAAGGGTTGGATAGTAAAGAAAAAATGAATTCTCGATAAAAAGATTTAGAAGTTGATCGGCAATGTCGAAATTTTATTACTTTTGCGCTCCCAAAGTATAAATTTGGGTTGCTGGTTGTTTTTAGTAATTATGTGAATGACTGGTATTAAAAAGATTTTTGAAATAGTTGGATCGGTAGTTCAGTTGGTTAGAATGCCGCCCTGTCACGGCGGAGGTCGCGAGTTCGAGTCTCGTCCGGTCCGCAAAAAGCTCCGATAAGGAGCTTTTTTACGTAAAAAATGTGCCATTACCTTTACATCCTTCAAAGTGAAAAAGACCTTTCTTATTACAAGGGGTATACTACTGATTTTCAGAGAAGACTGGATCAACACAATAATAAGGAATCGAGATATACTTCTTTTAAAGTTGCCTGGAAACTTGTGTAAGTTGAAAGAACTACCAATAAAAAAAATGCATTAATCAGGGAAAAGAATTTAAAGAAAGCAACAAAACAAAGGATTGAAGCACTCCTATTATCTAATAAAAATCTTTTAAATTATCCGGTTAGTTAGAATGTTGTACTGTCATCCCCACAGCAGTATGGGGACGAGTTCGAGTCTCGTCCGGTCCTACATTCCGTGCGTAAAAAACATTCAAAAGCTACTAAATCATCGATTATACATGCTTTTTAGTTTCTTCCCTGTATCAGGCTATATATTAAGTAGTAAAAACTTCGTTATTAATTCGGTGAGTAATATAAACAGAAAATTCACTTACGAGATACTTCAGTAACTCTTTCTTCATAACATGTTCAGAGGCAGAAAATATTGTAGTAGAGTAATTAGTTTCAAAATGGATTGGCACTTAATATGTATTAAAATATTCATACAAGATCTTCGGTTCCACTTCTTATTGAAGAAGCATGAAAATATAAGAAAAAAGCACTGCGACCGTAACCTTTGTCCGCTCTATCTACTCCAATGCTTATATATCA
>JBDTIC010000363.1:0-19572 GCA_039936595.1 Ginsengibacter sp.
TCCATCATTTCATTTAAGAATCGTTCTCTATTATTTTTTTGGTAATCTTCCCATTCTTTCATAATTAATTTTCTGATTTTTATAGATGTGAATCGAACGAATTTTAAACCTTTTTGAAGGCAACTAACGACTGCCTTAACTTTAACCTATTTAGTAAAAATTAACGCTTTCATATTTGGTTTTCAATGAAAGATTCCTTTACATTTGTACCAGATTGCTTTTCAATTTATCAGCCTTTGTTTTAGTTATATCTTATGGATGTTTCTACTGCAAAGGCTGAGACAATTTAAGAATGCCTGCTTTCCTATTTTACTTTAAAAACATAATCGCTTTCTTTTTCTATAACCTGCGTTCCGGCAAGGTAACTAACGTTCGTTAGCTTTAAAAAAAATACTACGTGATCTTTTTTTAATCTTATTAATCAACCGGTAATAATATTCTTTATTAAATAACTGTGAGTCGTGCATGGCCTTATAAGTAAGGAAAAAACCAACCGGAGAAAGTACAATTACAGGCAGCCACATGCCTACGATTGGAACCAGAACATGGTCTTTTGTAAATTTTTCACCAAAAATATTTAGCAGATAAAAAATCATAAAAAATAAAAGTGCCACTACCAAAGGCATACCCAGTCCACCTTTCCGTATAATAGACCCGAGAGGGCCGCCAATGAAAAACAAAACGAGGCAGGCTACTGAAAGAGATAACTTTTTGTGCCACTCTATCTGGTGTTGTGTGGTATCGTTTCTCTGGCTTTTATAATCGGAGCTCGCAATCTCCAGGAAGTTACGTGTGTTGCCAATTTCACTGAGTGTTTGGTTATTGATGCTACTTTCTAAACTATCAGGAATCAGCGCATCAAATGAAGTTACTTTTTTAGCAGCGATTTTTTCAACAGTCTTCTCCATTGCCGGCTCTGCAGCAGTACTGTCTTTAAATCTGGAATATTTTATATACATCGTAAGGCCCCTTCGGTTATTTTTGAAAAGCGAATCAGGCACCTTTTTCAAGGAATCAAGGTCGACATTTAGCTGACGCATTGTCTTCATGCGAATATTATTCATAAAAAGACTATCAGATGTCTTTTTAAGGTTGAGCTGGCTCAGATCGAATAATTTATTGTATTCTTTGAAGCCTAAATTGATGAATTCATTTTTTTGAGGATTAAAACCTCCCTTTTCTTCATAACGGTTTCCATTTTGGAGATGAAATTCAAGGAATTTTTTATCATCACTCATGGTCATTTTTCCGCTCTCAGAAATGATAGTATTATCCTGGATCCCATTTGATTGTTCATAAATAAGTACGTCATGAAGAGTACTTTTATCTTTATCTTTTTTATTCACCAATATGGAAAATCCACTGAAACCATTATAAAAAATTCCATCTTTTAAATCGAATGCAGGGCTTTTTTCATAGATATCATGATAGATCACAGCAAATTTTAAATTGGCCACAGGAGCAACATAATTAGCAAAGAAAAATGCTACGCCCGAAAGTAAAATAGATATGAAAAACAAGGGCCGCATAAAGCGCAGCAAAGAAACGCCCGACGATTTGATGGCAACTAATTCAAAATTCTCACCAAGTTTTCCAAATGTCATTATGGACGAGATGAGAATAGAGATAGGCATGGCCAGGGTTACCAAAGTCGCACTGGCATAAATCAAAAATTCAGTCAATGTTAATACATCTAATCCTTTGCCCACCAGGTCATCAATGTATTTCCACAAAATCTGCATCATGAATACAAAAAGCGTAATAAAAAAAGTGGCAATAAAAGGCCAGATAAAAGCTTTCAGTATAAGTTTGTCAAGTTTTTTAAACATGTAGATCGCAAACGGTTGAACTCTTTGTAGTATATTTCAAATATGAATAAAGAAGCAAAAATACATCTTTCATCACTCGAATCAGAACTTGTCAACAATACAGAATGGATTTTCACAAAACAAATTATCATACAAAAAGTACAGCATATTCTTGGTGATTTGCACCTTTATTACAAGCAAATAATACAGCAGGAACAAGGCCTTATTCCTAAAGTATTTCAGACACCAGGTGGGAAAATCACAAAGGGGGAAAATTACCGGGGCCTACCCTATCTTATTCTTGATTATCCCGCTATCTTTAGCAAAGAAGATATTTTTGCAGTCAGAACTATGTTTTGGTGGGGGAATTTTTTTAGTATTTCGCTCCACGTTTCCGGAAAACATCTATCACAATTTCAAAACATTCGCGAATTGCTTGAGGGTCTGGCCAAAAAAGATTTTTTCATTTGTGTAAATGACAAAGAATGGGAGCACCATTTCCAGCCTGATAATTACTGTAGGGTGGATGACTTAAGTGAGGAGGAGATTGTCGGCCTGGGTAAAAACGGTTTTTTTAAAATAAGCAAAAAAATTGAATTGAATCAATGGGATTCTGTTGTTTTTTTTTTAGTACAATCATTTCGGGAAATAATTGAATTCATAAAAATCAGCTTCCCAAACGATGAAAGAGCTCTTTGACCTGAGTTTCCCATAATTGACTTTGGTCTTTAATATCCTTTTTTTCAGCAAAGTCATGTATAATGAGAATAGTTTGGCTGGTAACTTCGGATTTGTCAATGCTAAATTCAAAAAATTCGTCCTTTGGAGAACCCACCCAGTGAAAGCGGATCATTTTATTTTCTTCTTTCTCCAGTACCTCTGCCTCTTCTGCTGCGCCTGACCACGAAAAACTAAACACCCCATCACTATCTTCTACTTTATCTGCAAACCATTCCTGTAGTCCGGAAGAGGTAGATAAAAACTCATACAGTATAGCAGGAGAACATCTTACGGGGTATTCCACCATATATTTTATTTTCTTACTCATGTTATAATTTAATCATAAAAACATTATCTGCAATAATAGAAAATAAATTAACTACCCGACCAGATTTATCTTTTTTTTTATTAATTTCTTTTGAAAAACCCTTCTTTTTCGGTAAAACCCCGATTTGAGGTAATAAAATTGAATAATATTTTTTTTGAGACATACTTTAATGTACACAATTATCGTTTGCTATTGCGTAAACATTCTGAATACAACACCTAACCACGTTAATCAATCTCATTATGAGTATGCGACAATTAAAGATTTCAAAATCTATCACTAACAGAGAAAGCGAAAGCCTCGAAAAATACTTACAGGAAATCGGCAGGGTAGAGCTTATCACTCCGGAGGAAGAAGTGAAATTAGCTCGTCTTATCAAACAAGGTGACCAAAAAGCTCTTGACAGGCTTACTAAAGCAAATCTTCGTTTTGTAGTTTCGGTTGCCAAGCAATATCAAAACCAGGGACTTACACTGTCTGATCTCATCAATGAAGGGAATCTCGGATTAATAAAAGCTGCCCGGAGATTTGATGAAACACGTGGGTTCAAATTTATTTCTTACGGTGTATGGTGGATTCGCCAGAGTATCATGCAGGCACTTGCAGAGCAATCCAGAATCGTAAGATTACCATTAAATAAAGTAGGTTTAACCAACAGGATCAGCAGAGCATATTCTCACCTGGAGCAGGAACTGGAGCGTCCTCCTACCACCGAAGAATTGGCTGAATATCTCGAGGTAGAAGTTGAAGAAGTGGCAGCAACAATGAGCGTGGCAGCGAGGCATGTAAGTATGGACTCTCCTTTAAGCGAAGGTGAGGAAAGTACTCTTATTGATGTGCTTGCAAATGACAATGCCGAAAGCGCAGATAAACAAATAATATTTCAGGATTCCTTACGAACGGAGGTGCAACGTTCCCTGACCTTACTTACACCACGACAAAAAGAAGTGATCTGTTATTTGTATGGTATAGACGTAGCAGAACCGATGAGTCTCGAAGATCTCGGCGTAAAATATAACCTTACCCGTGAAAGAGTGAGGCAGATTAAAGATAAGGCGCTCGAAAAGCTGCGAACCATTTCAGGATCCGGTCTCTTGAGAGAATATATGGGAGTATAGAGATTAAAAATTCCCGTGTGTTGTAATTTTAGGGTGAATGTCCGGGAGGATATTCACTTTTTACATTTGCATCAAAAAATTAATTTCCGTAATGCCTGGTCAGGAAATTAGTTAACCTAATCAGCGGTTTGATTCCCGCATTTTATAATTGCTTTTTTACATGCGACAAATTATTTCGCTATACTTTTGTATTCATCATGCAAGAATATTTTAAGGTAGGGAAATTAGCGGCAACTTTTGGCGTAGATGGCCAACTGATACTAGAACATAGCCTTGGAAAGAAAAGCCGGCTCAATGGATTAGAAGCTTTTTTTATAGAAGAAAAGAAAGATATTTTTCTTCCCTACTTTATTGTATCAACTAAAATAAAAAATGATAAAGAAACCTATATAACGATTGATGGAATCCGATCTAAGGAAGATGCGCGCGTTCTTGTAAAGAAAGAGGTGTGGCTTGCTGAAAAAGATTTTAAAAAATTTGCTGTAGATACATCACCGATTTCATTGTTGGGTTTTACTATTGTTAATAAAGAGATTGAAGTGGGACAGGTGACTGAAGTGATTGAACAACCACACCAGTTATTATGCGTGGTAAAGACGGAAGATAACGAAATGTATATCCCTATTCATAAAGAATCTTTAGAGAAAATGGATAAAAAGAAAAGAAGATTGTACGTAAATCTTCCTGATGGATTATTGGAAATTTATAAAGATGCCTGATAGGATAGATGGATTAATATTAATTGCGGCGGTGATTCATTGATGAATTTTGTATCTTTCAAATTAACCATACATTTACTTTACATACCCATTCCTTCCACAATGATTGCACACTTTGATCTCGATTCTTTTTTTGTTTCTGTTGAAATTTTAAAAGATCCTTCATTAAAGGGTAAGGCTGTCATTGTAGGGGGACAAAATGAAAGAGGCATTGTAACAACATGTACTTATGAAGCCAGGAAATTTGGAGTTCATTCTGCAATGCCTATGAAAACGGCCATGCGGTTGTGCCCACATGCGATTGTTATTCCAGGAACATATTCAGATTACACCCGCTACTCGTCCTGGGTAACACAGATCATCTCTTCCAAAGCTCCGCTTTTTGAAAAAGCTTCTATAGATGAGTTTTATATCGATCTGCAAGGAATGGATACTTTTTTTGACCCTCTAAAATGGACTATTGCGTTACGCAAGCTGATAACGAGCGAAACAGGCCTGCCTATCTCCTTTGGAATTGGTAAAAATAAAATGGTTGCTAAAATGGCTACCAATGAAGCGAAACCAAATGGGTATTTATACATCCCTTTAGGAAAAGAAAAAGAGTTTCTGGCACCGCTTGAAGTAAATAAAATTCCGGGCGTGGGAGATCAAGCCAACCAGATACTAAACTACCATCGCATAAAAATAATAAACGATCTACATCATACTACTTCCGAACATTTAGAAAAACTGCTGGGGAAATGGGGATTTGAACTCTGGACAAAAGCCCAGGGAAATCATTCTTCAGTCATTTGCGGTTTCCAGGAATCAAAATCTATTTCCAAAGAAAATACCTTTCATGAAAATATAATAAACATTTCCTTTTTGCTGAATCAAATAGTTCACATGACTGAATCAATTTGTTTCGAACTCAGAAGAAAAGGAAAATTTGCAGGATGTGTGACTATCAAATTACGCTATCCCGATTTTGAGACAACTTCCCGTCAAACAAGCATTCCCTATACCTCATCTGATGATGAAATCATCCCTGTCGCAAAAAATCTGTTTCATCAGTTGTATAAAAAAGGAAAAGCTGTAAGGCTATTGGGAGTGCGCCTTAGTGATTTCAGTAATGACGTGATCCAAACGAACCTTTTTAATAATACAGAGAGAAAAAACCATTTGTATAAAGCACTGGATGAAGTAAAAAACAGGTTTGGTAAAAACAGCATTGCGCGCGCTTCCGGAAAATAATTTCTTACTCTTTAATTATATCCTCGAGGGTCTTTTTTTCCAAAACTTTCAAGGTTGCATCTCTTGCTATCAACATCATCTTCCTCATGCCGCAGGTACGCTCATCACAATCCTTGCACTTTTCATAAAAATTTAAACTTACACAAGGCAGTAATGCAATTGGACCGTTAATAATTCTTATTACGGTGGCGAGATCTATTTTTTTGGGTGAAGTTTTTAAAACGTAACCCCCACCCTTTCCCTTCTTACTTTCAAGCATGCCGGCATTTTTTAATTCCACAAGAATATTTTCCAGGAATTTCAACGGAATCCGTTGCTCAATGGAAATACTGGAAATCTTCACAGGGCCTTTGCCGTATTCGAGCGCAAGATGAGCCAGCGCTCTGAAGGCATATTGTGTCTTTTTTGAAAGCATTTATTTATAGTTAATTGGCGGTGCCAATTGCCGGATGAGAAACTTTTGCAAATTTATAAAATAAATCCCTACTAATTTTGTAGGATATTATATATTTGCAAAATCTTTTAATGAAATAAATACTAAAGCATGAGTTTACAATTAGGCGACGACGCCCCTGATTTTACAGCAGAGACTACTGAGGGTAAAATCAATTTTTACGATTTTCTAGGTGATAACTGGGGAGTAATTTTTTCTCACCCCGCAGACTTTACTCCGGTATGTACTACAGAGTTAGGCAGAACGGCAGCACTGCAAAAAGAGTTTGACAAACGTGGCGTTAAAGTGATTGCTATAAGCGTTGATCCACTGGATAAGCACCTTGGATGGAAGAACGATATTAATACCACTCAACATGTAAACGTGGAATTTCCGATCATCGCAGATGAAGACAGAACTGTCGCTAACCTTTATGGAATGATCCATCCAAATGCTTCTGCTACCTTTACTGTGCGTTCTTTATTCATCATTGGTCCTGATAAAAAAATAAAATTAATGCTTACTTATCCGGCTTCAACAGGAAGGAATTTTACAGAAGTTCTGCGTGTGATTGATTCACTTCAGCTTACCTCCAAATACAATGTGTCCACTCCTGCAGACTGGCTCAATGTGGAAGATGTTATCATACCAGCTACACTAAGCCTGGAAGATGCCAACGAAAAATTTCCCAAGGGAATAAAAGTAGTAAATTCTTATTTGCGTTATACACCACAGCCGGAGTTATCATAAAGAAGTTATCATAAAATTTTTCAAACGAATAATCCTATTTTATCTTCCCGATAATTTAGGATTATTTTTTTTTATACAATATGGAAGACTTACTAAAAATAGAAGAATTTTTAAAGTCCAATTCCGTAGAAGATGGTTTAAAGAAAGTTGCTCAACTATTTCCCGGAAAGGTAAAATTTTCTTCCTCTTTAGGGCAGGAAGACCAGGTGCTCACTGATATGATTGCCCGCCATTCAATGGGCATTTCCATATTTACTTTGGATACCGGCAGGCTGTTTAATGAAACTTACGAGCTAATTGAAAAAACTGAAGCCCGGTATAAAAAGAAGATTGAAATTTATTTCCCCCAGACAAAGGCAGTGGAGGATATGGTGAATGAACGCGGTATTAATTTGTTCTACAATTCTGTTGAAGAAAGAAAACTTTGTTGCCACATACGTAAAGTGGAGCCTCTTAATCGTGCTCTTACCGATACTTCAGTCTGGATCACCGGTTTGCGTGCATCACAAACTGCTATACGGCATGAACTACCTTTGATAGAATGGTTGCCGGAGAAGCATTTGTATAAATACAATCCACTGATACACTGGAGTTACGAGGAAGTTATGGATTATATAAAAACGAATTTTGTGCCTTATAATCCTTTGCATGATAAAGGGTTTGTAAGTATTGGCTGTGCACCGTGTACACGGGCCATTGAGCCCGGCGAAGATCCCCGTGCGGGGAGATGGTGGTGGGAAACATCACAAAAAGAATGTGGGCTGCATGTTGATAAATAGTTATGCAAACTTATAAAGAGAGACTGCTTGAGGAGCGGTCTTTTTTTTATGACACATTTGTAAAATCTTTTGCCTGAATAAAGTCGCTATACAATTGATAAAACTCGTACTGTTTGGATCTTCTTCTACCTTTCAGCATAAGAGATTTTTTTAGCACTCGTTATCCCCTGTTTTTCTTCAACTGTTGCAATAATGCTTTCATGTCTTTTGGAAGAGGAGCCTCCAGTGAAAATTCGTTTTGGTGGCTATCTTTAAAATTCAAACTGTGCGAATGCAAAGCCAGTCTGCTAATGATAGGCCTTTCTTCGAGATCATGTTGGCTGAGTTTGTATTTTTTCTTGAAAGAAGAAAGTAAGATCGATTTACCATCGCCATACACAGTATCGCAAATTATTGGATGGCCAAGTGACTGGGTATGCACTCTTATCTGGTGAGTTCTCCCGCTTTGAATATCAAACTGAACTAAAGAATAAATTCCATAATCTTCCAGCACTTCATAATTGGTTATAGAAGGTTTACCTTTTTTGCTGATCGTCATCATACCTTTTTTAATAGGGTGCTCAGCTATAGGCTCATTGACAGAACCCTTTTTATCAGGCATACTTCCGCGGACAATTCCAAGATAATTTTTCTCAATATTTCTTTGTTCAAATAACTGAGAAAGATATTTATGAGCAAGCTCATTTTTTGCAAAAAGAATCAGCCCACTCGTGTCCCTGTCTAAGCGATGCACGATATATACTTTTCCATATTGTTGGGTTAATATCTTATACAACGACGGCTGTTTATCATCATACCTGTCGGGTATGGTCAGCATACCTGCTTCTTTGTTTACAGAAACAAAATCATCGTTTTCAAAAATGACAGATGCTTTCACAGTTGATTATCCTTTTTCTGATCGTTATCATTCACACTGGGTCCGGCCTTCCTGTTGAGTCCGGCGCCACTAATGTTCTTTTGCTTATTCATGTATTTCAATGCACGAATTTCTTTTTCACCCAGGTATCTCCATTTTCCACGTTCTACATTTTTTTTGGTAAGATTAGCATACATCACCCTGTCAAGGGCTTTTACATCATAAGCTAAATGTTCAAATATCCTCCGCACAATCCTGTTTCGGCCGCTGTGTAATTCTATTCCAATTATCGACTTATCTTTTGAATCAGCATAAGCAAGAGCATCTGCATAAATTGGTCCGTCATCCAAATTTATCCCGTTTAATATTTTTTCAAAATCGGCTTTTGTTAATGGCTTATCTAATTTTACTTCATACACTTTCTTTATATTGAAAGAGGGATGAGTTAGTTCCTGCGTCAGTGTCCCATCATTGGTAAGCAGCAAAACTCCCGAAGTATTTCTGTCTAATCTGCCTATAGGATAAATACGCTGATCGGTAGCACTTTTAGTGAGTTGTAAAACTGTTTTTCTATTCTGAGGATCATCCGTAGTAGTGATGTAGTCTTTTGGTTTATTTAATAAAATGTAAACCAGATTTTTGGTAACATACAATTTTTTACCATTATAAAAAACATCATCTTTCTCATTTACCTTAAAGGCAGGTTGAGTAACTACTTTTTTATTAACAGAAACTTTTCCTTCAATTATTAAATTAACCGCATCTCTGCGCGAGGTGACTCCGCAATGCGCGACAAATTTATTTAATGGCATTTCCTGGAGCGTAGAATTCGTTTTGGTTGAAGCTGGTGATAAAGAATTCTTACCCGCTACGCTTACTTTTTTCTGAGGATATTTCTGTTTCTTATCCACTTTCCTTTCCTCAACAGGTTTAGTCTCAAAACCTCTTGTGCGCGCGGCTCGTCTTTCTTCAAAATGCTTTTCAATATCTGTAGCTCTTTGCTTTTTAGCTTTCTTTTTATCCTGTTTATGCTTTTCCTTTATCGCAGCATTATTTTTAGGATTGATAAACTTTTGAAATGGTTGTTGGCTCATGAGAATTGATTTGCTGTTTTTTCAACAGTAATGAACAGCGAAGATAAAATAAATGAAATGAATTCCATCCTTTGCTGCAATCAAACCACAACCTTAACGTACATGAATGCTGTCATGTAAGTTGCTTACAAAAGAACCCGGTAACTTTTAATGAATCACTATTATGAAAAAGGTTGCACATTTGCGTACAGTTATCACTATCTCAAAATGCAAAAATTATGTTGACTGCTTTTATTAATGCCACTATTTACACAGGAAACGAAAAAGTAATTGACAAGGTGCTGCTTATAGATAATGATAAAATAAAAGACATTATCGAACCTGCATTGATACCGGAAAATGTGGAAAAAATTGATTGCAAAAATAGCATCATCGCACCAGGCTTAATTGACTTGCAAATATATGGTGGGGGTGGCTACCTGTTTTCTGATAATCCTTCGGCAATTGCATTAAACGCAATGGCTGATGGCCTGCTGGATACTGGTACTACCGGTTTTTATATCACCCTGGCTACTAATTCAATACAAATTTTTAGGAATGCAATAAAGGTGGTTAAAGAAAATCCTCATCCTGCAGTCATGGGTTTGCATTTGGAAGGGCCTTATATCAACCCCGTTAAACGGGGTGCCCATTTGATTCAATACATTAAGAAACCTGAGAGAAAGGAAGTTGAAAGCTTATTAAGAGAGGCTGGTGGTGTGATAAAAATGATGACGTTAGCGCCGGAAGTGTGTGACCCACAGATCATTCAATTACTAAAGGATAACGGAGTGACTGTTTCGGCAGGACACAGTAATGCCACATTTGATGAAGCCGTGTCCGGATTTAAAAATGGCATCACAACAGCCACCCATTTATTTAATGCTATGTCTCCTTTTCATCATAGAAACACAGGCCTGCCCGGCGCCACCTATCTTACTGATACCATTTTTGCAAGTATCATCGCTGATGGCATACACGTTGATTTTAATACATTATCTATTAGTAAAAAAATCATGAAAGAGCGGTTGTTTTTAATCACGGATGCAGTAGAAGAAAGTAAAAATGGTGAGTATATACATATTAAACAAAAAGATCGTTTTACGTTACCCGACGGAACTTTATCAGGCTCGCAGCTTACACTTTTGACCGCTGTCAAAAATTGTGTGGAGCAGGTGGGCATTCCCTTATATGAAGCATTGCGTATGGCATCCACTTATCCGGCAAAGGTGATCAAAGCAGGAGATCGTGGCAGGATAGAAGCAGGTTATAAAGCAAACCTGACTATATTCTCTGAGGATTATCAAATTAAATATTCAGTGCTTGAAGGGAAAATTGCTAATAGTTCGGTGCAGTAATCAGAAGCAGCACGTAAATGAAACAGATGATTGAACTGAAACATAATTATACTTTACGCTTGATAAATTTATGCAACAAATTTAACCTGCCGCTGGCTGGTTCGATAAATCCCACTAATTCGTGGCAAAAGGCATTTGAGCTTTAGCTCAAATTAAAATCGTAACCCATTTTCATCCGTAATGCAGTATAATCTTGGCTCCTTTTTATCCCGACATTACTATCTTTGAGGTATGGAAACGGTTCATCTCTTGATAAGAGGAAAAGTGCAGGGCGTCTTTTTTAGGCAAACCGCAGCCAGGATAGCACACTCATTACATATTACCGGCTGGATAAAAAATACAAAAGATGCAAGAGTGGAAGCGATAATTACCGGAAATAATGAAGATATAAAAAAATTCATCGCCTGGTGCCAGGCAGGCCCTGACAAAGCAAAAGTAGAAAATGTAGCTATTTCAAAACAACCTGATGCAACTTTTAAAAATTTTGAGGTAATTCGTGAGAGATGATAAGCTCCCGATAGGTATCAGGGCAGTAAAGCGGCACAAAAGGTCAGAACGCTGACAATCAGCAAGGGGATCCCTGGATATCGAATGAGTTATGAGCTAAGAAATAAACCAATCTTTTACAATTCTAATATTTTAAAAAATGACTAAAACAATGGCTGTACTAAAAATTCCATTAATTTTATCTTTTCTGTTTTTATATATGACAACATCTGCACAGCAATATTATTTGATTATCGGCACTTATAGCAATACCGGCAGTAAAGGAATATATGTATATAGTTTCAATGCTAAGAGTGGCAAAGTAAAATGGGTCAGTAATACAGATAGTTCAACTAATCCTTCTTTTGTAATCATTTCACACAATCAGAAATATCTTTATGCAGTAAACGAGACCCATGGATCAGATCCAGGCAGAGTAAGCGCTTATTCATTTGACAAGAAAAATGGAAAGCTTCATTTCATCAACACTACTTTATCCGGTGGAGATGCACCTTGCCACCTGGCTACTTCAAAAGATGACAAATGGCTGACCGTTGCCAACTACTCAAGCGGAACGACTACTGTATTTCCATTAAACGATGATGGATCCCTTAGACCATATAGTCAATTAATTGATGACTCAATTTATCGGGCAGCAGGCGACAATGCAACACCTCATGTGCATGAAACAGTTTTTTCACCGGACGAAAAATATTTATTCACTCCTGACCTCGGTTTAGATAAGTTGATGATCTATGAATTTCATCCCCAGTCCGAACAGCCACTGGTATTGTCATCTCCGCCGTATGTAGAGTCGCCAAAAGGTAGCGGGCCAAGGCATATCACTTTTCATCCCAATAAAAAATTTGCTTACCTTATGCATGAGATGGGCGGTATCGTAACTGCGTATCACTATAATGATGGCAAATTCAGGCAGATACAGGAGCTCCCCACTTTTCCTCCAGAATTTGTAGGCAAAAAAGACGGTGCAGAAATTCAGGTGTCGCCAGATGGAAAATTTCTGTATGTGTCTAATCGCGGTGATCTTAACTCAATTACCATTTTCTCTATTGATCCTACTGATGGGAAATTGACTTTAAAAGGTTATCAATCCACTTTAGGTAAAGGCCCCAGGAATTTTATTATAGATCCGGCCGGAAACTTTTTATTGGTAGCTCATCAATACACTAATGATGTTATTATTTTTAAGAGAAATAAAACGTCCGGTTTATTAACCCAGACCCAAAACGAAATTCATTTACCTATACCTATTTGTTTACAATTGATTGCAAAATAATAATTTGAATTCGAATAATCAGGCATTATAATCAAAGCTATTTTATTTCAATATGTTAATATCTTAGACAACGTTGAAGATGGATAAACTTTGCCATCAGTATTTACATCTATAAGGTGAGAAAGTAGCATTAGATTTAAAAAGGATTAAATTTTAGCGATTTGATTAATTGATAATTAATTAATTTTTTCTCGGGAATTTTTTTAAAAAAAGTTTAAAAAAAATAACATGAAACATCTACTCAAATTTCTTTGTTTCGCTCTGTTGTTGTTTGTCGTCGGTAACATAGCGAATGCCCAGAGAACCCGCGAATTCAAAAGCAATAATAGCAACAGAAGCTCAGGCAGATCCAGTGGCAACAATTATTCCCCCACCAGGTCAGCGCCCGTTCGAACATTTAGTAGTCCTTCCAGAACATTTAATAGTAATGACCTAAATAACAATAGTAATCGAAACATTACCTATAGAAATGACACAAGAAATTCTATTCGTAATACACCAGCCGATAACAGGTCAACAGAAACAATGAGGTACCGTCCCGGAAATAATTCTTCTGAAAGAAATGTGTCACGCAATTCTGCTTACAGAGGGGGTAATACAATTCACAATAACTATCGTTACAATAACACCAGCTATAGAACCAGCGGCTACGGATATGGCAATCATTATGGTAATGTTTACGGAAGACGGACTGTCTTTATGTATGGCCCAAGTTATAGAGTAATGCCATCTTCATTTATCTCAATCCATTTTGGAGGCAATCCCTATTACTATAGCCGTGGGTATTACTATGGCTATTATTCGGGATATTATCAACCTATTTTTCCACCATTCGGACTGCGCATTGGCGTACTTCCTTTTGGCTATTCAAGCATTTTTGTAGGGTTGAATCCTTTCTATTATTATAACGGCATTTATTACAGACAATATGATCACAACAGTTATGAAGTAGTGGATGCCCCTATGGGCGCCACGGTATCATCATTACCTCAAGGAGCCAGGTCAGTAACTGTCAATGGCGAAAAACTTTACGAACTTAATGGAACCTATTATAAAGCAGACAGGGATACCAATGGCAATGATATTTTTTCCGTTGTTGGCAAAAATGGGGTAATTAACAATATGCCGGATCATGAAAATAGTTTAGATGCTGCATTACCGTTGCAAATAGGAGATACCATATCTCAATTACCTGAAGGTTCAAAAGTAGTGACCATTAATGGCCGTCAGTTATATGAAACGCCGGACAATATTTATCTTGAACAAAACTCGGATAACGGAGTAACACAGTATAAAGTAGTTGGCAAATAAAAAAAAATAAGTTAATTTCAAAAAAACCGGCGATGCCGGTTTTTTTGATTATTCATAAGCCATTGAAATGTTAAAAAATGTATGTTTTACTTACATGAAATTATAAACGGTAAACCAAAGCCTTCCACATTTTGTAATTTTGTAACATCCAAGCAGTTGTATTTTTTTTGCCATTATCCATCTCACAACTTATCTGCTGCATGTTGTATTGATGACTATTTTTATTTTAATGAGGTATAAATTTTTACTTTTTTCTTTTTTTATTACAAGTATTTTGCAGGCTCAAATTGACAACGAGCCCATTCCTGCCACTGATATTGATGAAATACAACTAAGTTCAGGCAATAGTGTTGTGGGTAAGGTAGTAGATATTCAAACAAATAAAGGATTGGAAGCGGTATCCGTGCAATTATTTGCACATATTACTGATCCCTATTCTCACCAGGTCAAAGATTCACTCATAGCCGCCATGCTGAGCAAAACTAACGGGGACTTTCACTTTATTAATGTTTTTGCTTTTGATAATTTAGAGGTCAGAATTTCGGCAGTTGGCTACGGTGACTATTCAAATATATTCAAATTCTCCACTATAAAAGATAGCGCAAAGACACTAGTAATTCATAAGGATCTTGGAAATATTGTTTTGACTCGCGACCATGAAAGATTAGAAGCGGTAACCATTATTGCTTCAAGGCCGGCTATGAGAATGGGAATTGATAAAAAAATTTTCGATGTGGACAAAAGTCTCAGTGCTAAAGGAGGCACGGCAGTAGATGTTATGAAAAATATTCCATCTGTATCAGTAGACGTAGATGGCAATATTGAATTAAGAAATTCCAGCCCTACTATTTTTATTGATGGCAGACCGACAATTCTCACTCTCGATCAGATTGCTTCTGATGATATTGACCGGATCGAATTAATAACTAACCCGTCGGCAAAGTATGATGCGTCAAGCACTGGCGGTATCATCAATATTATTCTTAAGAAAAACAAGCGTCACGGAATTAATGGAATCGTTTCGCTAAGTGGTGGTTTTCCCGAAAGGTATTCCGGCAATGCTAACCTGAATTTACGTCAGGGGAAATTTAATTTCTTCTTAAGCGGAAGTTATCACTATTCTAACAATGAGGGCAACGGAAGCAGCACAAGACAAAACAAGACAAAAGGTATTGTAAACAATTATTTTGAGCAACATTCTAAAAGTGACCGGGACAGAAAATTCTCCTCCATGAGAGCCGGAGCAGATTTTTTTATGGATAACAGAAATACTTTTACCCTAACACAGGGATTTTTTAAAGGCCGCTTCAATACAGATGAAGATCAAAACCAGCAATACTTAACCAGAGATAAGGGCTTGGACCACTATGGGAATCGTACTTCTGACAGTTATTTTGAATTTAACAGGGATTACACCCAGCTTTTATATACCCATAAATTCCCAAAGGAAGGGAAGCAGATAGATGTAAGTGTAAATGCGAGTTATGGAAATGTTCAATCAAACGCCGACATTAAGAATTCCTTTTATAATCCGGATGGCACATTATATGACGATATAAACCAGGTGCGTAATGAGGGGGCCAATGATAATAATCGTATAACCTCAAAGATTGATTTTGTAAACCCATTGGGTAACGACAAAAAGCTGGAAATGGGATTGCGCAGCTATATCAATAATTATACAAGTTATTTTAATTCGTTTTCCGTTCAAGGCGGTTTAGAGAAAAAACTTCCTTTAAGCAATCATTACAAGTATACAGAAAGTGTGCAGGCCGCGTATGTCACTTATACTGGTAAATTAGGCAGCATTGGTTACCAGGGAGGGTTAAGGGGTGAGTATTCCAAATTTTCAGGAGTACTTATTGACAGCGCAAAAAAATTCGGCTACGAATATCCCTCAGCCATCAAAAATATCTGGGATGCGCTTTTCCCCAGTTTATATCTTTCAAAAAAAGTGAATGAAAAAGATGAAGTGCAGTTAAATTACTCAAGAAGAGTGCGACGACCCGACTTTTGGCAATTGAATCCATTTATTGATATTAATGACCCTTTAAACATTCAACAGGGAAACCCAAAACTAAAACCTGAATTTACCAACTCCCTCGAATTTAATTATAGTAAGAATTTTCAGGATAATAGCAATTTTCTTGGAGCCATTTATTACCGCAATACACTTGGTGATATCACCCGTTATAGTGACACCCTCAGCCAAGCTCAGTTTCAACAATTAAATAATGCCGCGGTGGATCCCAATGCGATTTTAAACACTTACATTAATTCCAACAGCGTGAACAGGATGGGAATAGAACTAACCCTACAACAAAAAGTAGCTAAAAATTTTGACGTTACCCCATCTGCCAATTTAGGCTATCGAAAAGTGAATGCCAATGCAGGCGCACTTAACCTAAGTAACGAAGGCTTTTACTGGAGTTCTAAACTCACTGCAAATTATAAAACAGATTTAGAAAATGAATCCTCAGCTTTCAATAAGCTGGGCTTTCAATTAACAGCCAATTATGAATCTCCACGCGTGATTCCACAAGGAAAAAGACTAAGACAATATAGTGCCGATTTTGCCGTACGCAAAGATCTGTTTAATAAGGATAAGGGTTCTCTTACTTTTAGTGTTAATGATATTTTTAATTCTGAGCGGTATGGTGTGATCTATGATACTGAAATATTTTACCAGGAAACATACAGCCGTAGACACGAAAGAAGTTACCGTCTTACATTTAGTTACAAGTTTGGGAATTCAGAGTTTTCTTTGTTCAAAAAAAAGGACGATAATCATGGCAGAAATGATGATTGATTCCTAATTCAGTACTACTAAAAATGAATAAGGGTCAATAGAATATTCCCTTTCCATCTTTTCGGGAAGCTGGCCAAGAATGATTTCAACACTTGATTTATTTTCTTTTATTTCCCACAGGTACAACGTATTGTCTCCTGTGAAGGTTTCGCATATTTCGGGCAGCATCTGTGGAAGTTGTCCATTCCAACAAGCTTCCTGTAATTGGTCTAATTCAGTTAGATATTTTTGCTGGTCCTCGTCAATCTTTTGCAGGCATTGTCTTGAAGAAAAAGAAGTTCCTGTCATTAGTAATATTTCCTGTTGTATCGTTTTACTCATGGTTGACAATTTTTATGAATTAGTATCAATAAGACTTTCACGACTGTAATAAATTTAATGCGATCCTATAAAATATAAGTTAAAACCTGAAACGGCATGATGATAGTATTAACCGGATGGATGGGAGTACATACTCACATGCCACTTGATTAATAAACGAAAAAAGATAAAAGTTATTTGAGAAGCCGCTTGAATTTTTTTAATTCTGAAACATCAGCATCGATAAGTGTTTCATTGCTGTCGTATTTGGATTTTAAAAATAAAACGCGCTTGTGTTGTGGATACTTTACAAGAATTTCATCGATAAGCTTTCCTGCTTCTTCGTTTCTTACAAACATGGGTTTATTTTCAGGCAATTCAGATCGCTCTCTTGTGGGCATTTTTTTAATTATTGATTCCAGGGCAGCAAGTCGTCCGGGAAGTACACCACTGATCTTGGAGGCTTTATCATACAATCCTTGCAATTGCTTTTTACTCAACCATCCGCGTCGCTGATATTGTTGATAAATGCTTATCACAAAAGAAGAAACAGGAAATGCAATAATGCAATCTTCCAGCAACATGTTGATGATGTCGAGTTTCGGCTTATTTTGTTGCATTTGGCAAAAAGTATTTCAATAAATTTTTAGAATTATGAATTGGCGGTTATTGATTCGAATTTTTTTAAGTTGATTTACTATTTATCCGGTTAAGAATTTAATTTTTGGCTTTGCTATACTCTAATCGGAAAACTTCTTATAAGCATTAGCGACCAGGTTGTTAAATAGAATGAGTTGCTCCTTTAGTGCAATAATCTTGTCTGGAGGATTGGTACTCTCTTCCAGAAGAATCCAACCGCTATATTTGATACCGGCAAACAGGTTAAAAAGCTCCTGAAAGGGGTATTCATTGCCGCCAATGTTATGTACATGTACAGTGTCGCCTAACCATTTCCTTACCATATTAAAGTTTCCTTCAATGCCCGGAGATAATAAGTCCTGAGGATTACTATTCCAGCACATTTTTACATTAGGCTCAGTGACCTGATCAAAAATGGCTTTCATAATAGGCAATTCAGGAGTGTGATGTCCGTGGATTTCTACCCGGATCAATTGGCAGTAATCTTGTGCAAATTTACCCACTTCATTAAGTGAAGCTGCGATTTGGGCAATCGTTTTCTCTCTAGGAACACCATCAGGAAGATCATTGGGTTTAACTTTGATGCCCGTTGCACCTATATCTTTACAGAGTTTGATATAGTCTTTTGTCTGTTCTATATTCTCACGCAGTTTTACAGGATCAGGGCTATGAAATTCGAAATTGGAACCGTAGCCAATACAGGTAACAGAACTATCAGCGAACCTTTTTTTTACTTCAGCACGGTGCCTGGCGTCAAGATTAATTTCAACCTTATGCGCATGTTGTGTACGTAACTCTACGCCCATTATACCTGTCTTTTCACAATTAGTAATTATGGTGGGTAAATCCCAGTCTTTAGCCCATTGATAAGTTACCAACCCTAATCTCATTCCAAGATCTTCTTTATTTGGATGCGCTGATAAAAATGAAGGGATGGTTGCCATGCCGATCCCGGTAACAAGACTTTTTTGAATAAACAGTCGACGCGATAATGGTGTATTCATGCTATTGTATATTATTATTAAAAAGAACGAATTTAATTGTTATGTCCGAAAAACCAATATGTCGGTAAATTGTAAATAAATTTTGGCGGTTTGAATATCCTAAAATATCTTTATTTTTTTTTGCAAATAATTAACGTTTACGTTCCCCATAGTATTATCCGAAACGTTCCCGCGGCTTTATTTGTCACATCGCGAAGTTCGATTTTATCTTGTTCCCAATAAAAGAATTTCTGCATCTTGTATGACCTACATCTTGTAATGAAATGAATAGAAGATGGAAAATAGCAGTTATTACAAATAAATTATCAACTTAAATATTACCATAATGAGTAGACAAATAGCTAAATCTAAACTGAGAACAAGGATGAGTATTATATTGATAATTTTGATTTCCTGTTCTCTCACTTCTACAATAAAAGCACAAGGCTTAAAGGAAATTACGGGAGTTGTTCGGGATGACGCTTCGAATAAAGCCCTTTCAGACGTTAGTGTAAAAGTAAAAGGAACTGATAAAGGAGGCTTAACTGATGCCGAGGGCAAATACACTATCG
>JBDTIC010000364.1:0-5900 GCA_039936595.1 Ginsengibacter sp.
GAACCGAAGCCTTTTTTAATTTATTTAATAATATTGAAACGATACGTGCCTGGATAGACGCACAGATATCAGCCATGTTTTCCTCAATAAACTTTTCATTCTTTATTTTTTCATCTCTGATAAAATATAAAAAAGCGGTTTTTAATCCGCTGAAGCTAAAATTCAGTCCTTCTATTTTTGGTTCAGGAAACTGGTAGCGGGCAGCATTGCCTTGTCTGGCATATTTATCTATCAAAGGGCCGCCCGGATAGGGAAGATCTAAAATCTTAGCAGACTTATCAAATGCTTCTCCGGCAGCATCGTCAAGTGTTTGTCCAATTATTTTTTGTTGTAAAGGGGATTGACAAATGACAATTTGGGTATGACCGCCGCTAACAGTAAGACATAAAAAAGGGAATTTAGGTATTCCGTTTTTATTATCAACAGGACGAATCAGGTTGGCCAGAACATGTGCCTGCATGTGATGAACTGCTATCAGTGGTTTGTTAAAGGCTAACGCAAGTGATTTGGTAAATTCAGCACCTACCAACAAAGCGCCTATTAATCCCGGCGATTGGGTAAAAGCAAATGCATCTATTTCGCTTAATATTACGCCAGCCTCTTTTAAAGCAATGTCGGTTACCGGCACAATAGATTCTAAGTGCGCACGGGAAGCCAATTCAGGAACTACTCCGCCATATTGCTCATGTACCTTCTGACTTGAAATAATATTACTTAAAATAACACCGTCTCTACAAACAGAAGCCGCAGTTTCATCACATGAAGATTCAATAGCAAGGATTGTTATCATAGTTTGCAAAGTTAATACGGAAAGCTAAAAACCAAAGGGGTAAAGCTAAAGGTTGACAGCCAAAAACTAACAGTTATTTTGACCTGATAGCCACTACCGGATCCATTCTGGCTGCAATAACTGCCGGTATTATTCCCGACAAAATGCCAATGCCTATACAAATGGAAATAGCCAGTGATAAAATTCCTGCTGATATATAAACAGGGAAATCGAATACATTGGTAAGAATGATGGTGAGTATATAAACTAATATCAAACCAATCAATCCGCCTAAAACACAAATGGTTGCAGCCTCCAACAAAAACTCTGAAAGAATACTTCTTCTTTTGGCTCCAATTGCTTTTTTTAATCCGATAATGGGCGTACGTTCTTTTACCGTTACAAACATAATATTAGCAATGCCAAAAGCGCCTACAATGAGGCTTAATAGTCCAATCGCCCATCCACCAATGTTAATATTGGAAAATAATGAACTTACCCGATCGCTGAATCCTGAAATTTGATTCAGGCTGAAATTATCGTCTTCACGCGGACTCAATTTTCTTATTGAACGCATGACTCCCTCCAGTTCATCCGCAAGGGCAACTGAACTTACATTTCCTTTTCCCTTTACAATTATTTTTGGTCCACTGTATTTTTCGTTGACTATTTTTCTTGCAAAACGATAAGGCGTGATAATACATTGATCATAATCCCAGCCAATCATGCTGGTTCCCATTTTCTTGATAACCCCTATAACGGTGGCTTTAATTTTTTTTGCACTTACCTGTTTTCCTAAGGCAAGTTCTGCCGATCCGAATAAATTTTCAGCATTTGTATATCCAATAATTACTACCGGGCTTCCCGAATAAAATTCAGATCCGGAAATGAAACGTCCATATTCCATGCTTATTGGTTGTATGGCATCCTCTTCTTCACTCACTCCATACATGACAACACCCTCCAAAGCGAAATTTTGGTATTCTAAATTGACATTAGCATTAATAACAAAAGCGACATTTTCGGCAAGCTGGCTTCTTTCCTTAATAAAAGCAACTTCTCTAAATTCAGGTGAAGGACGGTTCACAAACTTCCACCAGGGGTAATCAGGTCCGCCACCATAATTCCACTTATCAATATAGATGGTATTAGTTCCAAGGCTTTTAATCTGATTTTGAATATTCATTTCCAGGCTGTTAACGGTAGCTAACACGCCTATGATACAAAAAATACCAAACGAGATTCCTATCAGGGATAACGAAGTGCGCAACTTATTTACCATGAGTTCCTGCATAGTAAGCCGAAATGAGCTGGCCAGTATAGTTAGTGTTTTTCGCACGGAGGCAAATTTAATGTTTCAGCCTCGTTTGAAAACAAAAATATGTCAAAAGGTAAAATGTGCATAAAACTATTTTTATACCATTCAAAAACAGTGATCGGATGTTATGAATGGATGGCAAATTTCTGCTTACGGAAGATGATCGATTAAGGTATTATTATCATATTATTGAGTGCAGCTCAAATAGGATTGTAAGTTCTTATAATTTTGCTTTGTGTAATTTGCATGTTTTAAAACTCACATGTCGTCAGCTTCTAAGGAAAATTTAAAGCTCCAGAAAATCATTACAGTTATTGCAATAACCTTATTTATTGCAAAAGTGGTTGCGTGGTTTCTGACTAACTCTTTAGCTATATTAACAGATGCGCTTGAAAGCATTGTAAATGTGGTAGCTGCAATGCTGGGTTTATATAGTTTAAATTTATCTGCAAAGCCAAAAGATGCAGATCACCCGTACGGTCATGGTAAAGTAGAATTTATTTCGTCTGCAGTTGAGGGGGCATTAATTATTACAGCAGGACTTTTTATTATATACAAAGCAGTACAAAATTTTTTTTACCCGCATGAGATTGCCAAATTGAATTTTGGAATATTGTTGGTATCAGCCACCGCTATTGTCAATTTTATTGCCGGCTCTATCTGCATTGCAACGGGCAAAAGAAACAAATCGTTGCAGTTGGTTTCGGGAGGTAAGCATTTGGTTACCGATACTTATTCTACTATAGGAATTTTAACAGGATTAATAATCATTTATTTTACGGGATACACGTTTATTGATAGCCTGGTAGCAGCAATTGTCGCTCTTGTTATTATTTATACCGGTTATACCATTGTGCGTCCCTCTATTGCTGGTATAATGGATGAAGCTGATCAAAAATTGTTGAAAGATATTGTGGCGCATCTTAACAAGCATAAAAGAGAGAACTGGATAGACATCCATAATATGCGGATCATTAAATATGGAAGCACTTTACACTGTGACTGCCATCTCACCGTTCCCTGGTATTTGAACGTCAGGGAAGCTCACGCAGAGATAGAAGCCCTTGCGGCGTTAATTAAAAATGAATATGGTGAAGCCATAGAACTTTTTGTTCACTCAGATGGATGCCAGGAATTTTCATGCCGAATATGCGCAAAGCAAAATTGTATGGTGCGTCTTCATCAATTCGAAAAAAGGATAACCTGGACCATCGAAAATATTTCCCACGATGCCAAGCACGATATCGAT
The DNA here is from genome assembly GCA_039936595.1 of Ginsengibacter sp. Lineage (GTDB taxonomy): Bacteria > Bacteroidota > Bacteroidia > Chitinophagales > Chitinophagaceae > Ginsengibacter. Next base: position 3,337 of record JBDTIC010000364.1, read on the forward strand.
ACGTAAATATCTATTTGCATATGTATATTATATGCCGGAAATATTGTATAGCAAATTCGTCCTACCTGCCGCAGGCTGATTCCGTGTTAATTTAGGCTTTAGTCGTGCATACGTGTAATCCGACAGGTAATCGGATCGCCGCAAGAGTCATTTGAGTTTCAGCTCAAATTAGAATCATGACACACATTTCTATCCGGATTACGCTGTAAAAAAATAACCCCCCTATAGACATAGGAGGATTTCCAAAATTCAAAAAAACTGATTATCCATTAAGATTTTTAAACTACTTGCTTCGGATGATGAGGATAACCTCTCAACTTTCGCTCAAGTTTTTAATTAGTAATCACGTGTAAGTCCAAATGGGATCAGTAAAGAATATTGGCATTTAAAGTTATAAAAAGGGTTAGTAACGCATTAGCATCTTAGAAACGGCACAATTGTTTAAATATTTCAGATGGATAGAAAATAGAGTAAAGTTGCCCGGGTTTATGTAAAATTCACTGCGTCTTTTACGATATGGTTTATATCAAAATACAAGTAATACAGAAGATCATTTAAATAGCAGCGCAACGGAAAAAGCTGCCCCTGCTGCAAGCGCGCCTATTAGCATCACTTTTAGTGCTCCGGAAATAACGGGTACTCCCGTGATCTTGCTTTTAAAGTAACCAAATACAAATAAACAAATTAACGTGGCAACTACAGAGAATTTCAATGCCTCTGATGAAGCAGCTATAAAAAAATAAGGACTGAGAGGAATAATGCCCCCGACAGCGTAAGATATTCCAATATTTAATGCGCTTTTTCTCGCTCTTTCAGGATCTGGTTTGTCAAGGCCAAGCTCAGACTTCATCATGAAGTCAACCCATTGCTTTTTATCTTTTGCGATCTCTTCAGAAGCCATGACCTGGATTTCTTCGCTTAAGCCGATGTTTGCAAAAAAATCTTTCACTTCTTGTTTCTCCATTTCAGGTATGCGCTCTACCTCTTCATACTCTCTTTTTAATTCATTGCTATAGTGATCCAATTCAGTCTTTCCAGCCAGATAACCGCCCAAACCCATGGCAATGCTACCGGCAACGATCTCGGCAATACCTGCAATTACTATAATCGAGCTACTGGCAACTGCACCGGTAAGCCCTGCAGCTAATGCAAAAGGAACTGTAAGGCCATCACTCATTCCTATTACTACATCTCTTATTACATCTGAACTTTGTATATGTTTTTCTTCGTGCTGATGATCGTGCATTCCTGGCAGGTTTATTAGCTAATTGATTAATTGAGTATTGTTTACTAGAATGTTGATTTTATGGTGTACTGGTTTCATGACAATTAAGGTATTGCTCATTAACTATTGCCTATTGTTTCTTGACTATCAGTCTGTCTCATTTTAATTTTTATTACCCTTTAGGAGATAGGGATATAACTTATCCTGTAGACCACCCCATTGTAATCGTCACTTACCAACATCGAACCATCCTGTAAAAACTGAATATCCACCGGCCTACCTATCACCTCTTTTTCATTTTGCAACCATCCTTCAGCGAAGACTTTCGGATCCTGCAGATTTCCATTGCCGTCTTTGGTGACAACTTCCAGCCGGTAACCTATCGGAATAGTCCTGTTCCAGCTTCCATGTTCAGCAATAAAAATGGCATTCTTGTATTCTGCCGGGAATATGCTGCCTGTGTTGAACCGTATTCCTAATGCGGCTACATGCGCATGCAATACTTTTGCAGGAGGCGTATAATCGTTGCAATTTTTGCCCTTGCCAAATTCAGGGTCAGGCAGATTTCCCTGGTGACAATAAGGATATCCAAAATTCATTCCTTCCTTCGGTGCCATATTCAATTCATCTCCAGGTATATCATCGCCTAAATTATCTCTTCCATTATCGGTAAACCATATTTGTTTCGTGACAGGGTGCCAGTCAAAACCAACTGTATTCCTGATGCCATGCGCAAAAACTTCATACCCGCTACCATCATCGTTAATACGGGTTATAGATGCATATACCGGATTGGATGACTCACAAATATTACAGGGAGCGCCTACCGGCACATATAATTTTCCATCCGGCCCAAACGCAATGAACCGAAGGCCATGATGAGCATCTGAAGGGTATTTGTCATATACAATTACCGGCTTTGGGGGATTATCTAAATGTGATTCAATCTGATCCAATCTGTAAACAGTTGACCGGGCGCCTATAAACAAACTTCCATTTTTAAACGCTACGCCGGTAGGCGCTGTAAGCCCGCTTGCTATTTCATATACCTTACCAGTTTTGCCGCTTGTATTATTTTTTGCAATAGCATACACCTTGCTGTTTGTTGTGCCCACATAAACAGTGCCGCCGGGAGATACACAAATGCTCCTTGCCGCGGGCACTTCTGCATACACTTCTATTTTAAATCCTACAGGTAATTTTATTTTATCGAGATTATATTTTTTATAAAGCGGATCATTCACCGCTGCAGTATCATTATGCCCTCCGGATCCTGAATTATTTTTTTGATCATTTTTGCAACTATGCATCACTGCTAATAACATACAGAAACAAAAAA
>JBDTIC010000365.1:0-4823 GCA_039936595.1 Ginsengibacter sp.
AACCATCCATTATAATATGCGCAAACCTTATTCATCAGACATTCCTCACATTTTGGTGTTGGCCTGCATATTTCTCTTCCTAAAAATGACATAGCCATTCCGGCATCCCATTCTTTTTGTGGAAGAATTTCCATTATCTGCCTCTCAATTTTTTTTGGGTCTTTCCCGGATGCAATACCCAATCGGGGCGCAACACGCGCCACATGCAAATCAACGATCACACCTTCAAGAGATAAGCCGGCTTCGCGCATAAAAACGTTTGCCGATTTTCTGCCAATTCCAGGCAAGGCGGTTAATTCATCAAGCGTGATGGGAATGCTGGCGTCTTTTTTTATTTGTTGTGCCAGGGAGATCAGCCAATTGATTTTTTTGGCATGGCCACGAACCTTTCCGACAAATGGAAACAACGTTTCAGGAGTAGCATGGGAAAGCGCTTTCATATTTGGAAAAGCTTTAAATAGCTCCGGAGCAAGTTGATTAATATGCTTATCAGAATCCTGTGCGGATAAAATTATCGTCACAATCAGTTGATAATTATTTTCATAATCCAAGGGATGTTTTTCACTTTTATATTTTTTTAGCAAAGGCTTGATGGCTTCGGGCCAGTTGATTTTAGGGGGCATAAATATTTTTTTGAAAGATAAATTTACAAAAAAGCGGGCATCATTTATATCAAATGAATTCAGTATTAGAATTAAATAATGGTGTTTTAATCAATATCGTTATCAGTATTAAAATTGTTGTGTCACTCTCATTCTGTATGCATTCATTGCTGTAAATCCTAATTTTTTTACTAAACGATAATTTACTACAAAACCAATAGGCGCACCTATTATAGGGATCAACTGTGCCATTTTTGCAATGTCGAGATAGTCCCTGTATTCCTGTTGAAAATTTCTCCAGTCAAAATGGTGAATATCATTGGGTAAATCGAGGCTTTTCTTTTCCCAATCTATCATTTTTAGATAAATATCTTTTCGGTGCAAATCACTGGAAAAGGCCAGCTCGAATATGTGCAGCAGGTAAATTCTTTCTTTATAGTCATTGATATCGAAACCATACAGAGCGGCAATATCAAACAACAGTTTTATTTTTATGCCTATTAAAACCGGAAAATCAACCAGGCCGAGCAATATACCGCCAGCGCCTGTTAAACCTCCTTCTACCGCCGCAGTTTTTTTATATGTTTCTATTTTTTTCTTCACCATATTTTCACGTACCAGTAAACTAACATTTATCAAACGGTTCGCAACAGCATACTTTGCACCAAATAGCACTGCTCTTATCATTTGTTTAATAGTCTCAGTTATTGCCTTGTGTACTCTCTCAGGTATCCAGGAGTTAATTTTGGTTTGAATTTTTTTTGAGAGTTTATTGAATAAAGAAGGCTTTCTCATCATCTTTTTTTGCCACACTTTCAATTCTGCTTCTGCTATTTGTTCATAAGAATGGTACATACAGTATAGATTTTTATGAAGGAACTCTTCAGAATTAAGAATTATAAGGCAATTCAACTAACGAATATTATTTAGGCGCTTGCATAATTATAAACCCTTTGGCAACAAGAATGTAAGGGATTTTACTTTAGGCCGCCCATTCTCCAAGTCCCTGCCTTATTAGAGTCATTTCATCAGTAGTGCAATCAACAACTGTGGAAGGAACAATACCACCGGGGCCACCGTCAATTACGAAATCAACCAGGTTACCAAAGGTTTCATAGATTACTTCCGGGTCAGTGTATTCTTCCACCATTTCCCCGGGAAGTGAAGCGCTGAGGATCGGATTGTTTAATTCTTCAAGTATTGACTGACAGATGACGTTATTGGGTATGCGCAATCCAACCGTCTCTTTTTTACTTTTCAACATTTTTGGAACTTGCTTACTGGCAGGCAAAATAAAAGTATATGGGCCAGGGAGGCATGCTTTGAGGACCCGGTAAACAGGAGTATCAATACTTTTGGTGTAATCACTTAAGTGGCTAAGATCCCGGCAAATGAAAGATAGCTGGGCCTTTTTTACGTCTATGTTTTTTATCCGGCAGATTCTTTCAATTGCATCAGGATGATTAATATCGCACCCTAAACCATAAATAGTATCAGTAGGATAAATGATGATTCCCCCGTTTCTTAAACAATCAGCAATTTGCCTTGTGAGTCGGGGCTGAGGATTTACGGGATGTATTGATAAAAGCATTACAATAATAATTAAGTGCTCAACAAAGATAGCCGTTATTCTTTTTGGGAGTTTTAAGCTACATAACTCCTTTGGGAAACAATTATCTTTTACATTTGCACCGATTAGAAATTAAAATTATTATGGCAATAATTACACTGGGCACAATGGCTTTTGATGCTATTGAAACTCCATTCGGTAAGATTGATAAAATTGTAGGAGGCTCGGCAACTTATGTAGCTTATGCAGCCAGTCATCTGACGCAACCGATAAAGCAAATTTCCATTGTAGGGAATGATTTTCCGGAAGAAGAAATGAACGACCTCAAAAGTCGTGGAGTGCAATTATCTGGTGTAGAAATAGTGGCCGATCAAAAATCATTTTTTTGGAGTGGCAAATACCATTTGGATATGAATAGCAGGGATACCTTGGTAACGGATTTGAATGTTCTTGCTGATTTTAATCCGAAAGTTCCTGACGATTACCAGGGCGCTGAATTCTTAATGTTGGGCAATTTGATGCCAAGTCTGCAACTAAGTGTTATAGAACAGTTGAAAACAAGGCCCAAATTAATTGTGCTTGATACCATGAATTTTTGGATGGAAACTGCTATGGAAGATTTAAAGAAAGTACTGCTGAAAGTGGATGTTCTTATGATCAATGATAGCGAAGCCAGACAGCTAAGCGACGAATATTCATTAGTGAAGGCCGCAAAAAAAATATTGAAAATGGGACCTGAATTTTTAATTATCAAAAAAGGGGAACATGGAGCTTTATTGTTTCATAACGACAAAGTATTTTTCGCGCCTGCGCTTCCTTTAGATGAAGTTTATGACCCTACGGGTGCAGGTGATTCATTTGCAGGCGGATTTATCGGTCACCTGGCACATACAGGCGATATAGGTTTTGAGAATATGAAAACAGCTATCATCGTCGGTTCCGCTATGGCCAGTTTTTGTGTAGAAAAATTTGGTCCGCAAAGACTAAAGGAAGTTACAAAAAAAGAAATAGATTCACGATTAGAGGAGTTTGTACAACTAGTTAATTTTGATATTGCCCTTGTATAAATGACTTGAATCAATGTCTTTAATTAATTTCAAAAACTTCTTCTAATTGCATGTAGATGATCGAAATAATAATTCTTATCTTCTTAACCAGGGAAATCGGAAGAATGGCTCTAAGTAAAGGTTTGAAACCTCTTACCTGGAAAATTTATAATGTGCTTGGATGGCTCACCTTTGAATTTATAGGATTACTCTTCGGTCTTATGATCTTCGGAAAAGACAATCTGATTTCTATAAATCTGATAGGAATTGCTTTTGCAATTACCAGCTATTTTCTTATAAAGGGGCAGTTAAATAAATTACCTGATAAGGAGGCCGAATAAGGCAATCTTTAACTATGGAAAAAACAATCAGAGAGTAATAACTGAACGTCCGGTTTTGCAATTTTTACGCTTATCTTTTATTCACAACTAATATCTGGATACAGAAATAATGATCTAAAAATATACTTTTTTATGTTTGTTAAAGATTGATATTGACCGGAAAGTAAAGATTAATGATGCTACAAAGAATTTATTTTCTTTAATTTAGTGAATAATTATCCAAGTCCAACACAGTGCATTTTTTAAAAAATATTTTTTATACCAAAAAGGAACGGGTTTTCAGACGGCAACTCCGTAACGTGCTGGGATTTACTCCCAGGCACCTGGATTTATACAAAACAGCTATGAGCCACCGATCGGTAAGAGAAGGTGCCGATGAAAATAACGAACGATTGGAATATCTTGGGGACACTGTAATTAGCACTATTGTCGCTCATTTTCTTTTTATGCATTATCCATATAAAGGGGAAGGTTTTCTGACGGAAATGAGAAGCAAAATGGTCAATAGAAATCAATTAAATGATATAGCTGTAAAAATCGGGTTAAAGAAAATAACGCACTATAACCATTTTGATCATTCTTTAAAAATTTCACAGATATTCGGGAATACGTTAGAGGCGTTGGCTGGAGCGGTTTACCTGGATAGAGGGTATGAGCAAACACACAAGTGGGTAACTCAGAGAATTATTCAGCCGCACCTTTTTATGCAGGACTTAGAAAACCTTGATATCAATCAAAAGAATAAATTGTATGGCTGGGCTAATAAGAACGGAAAGACACTTGAATTTGAAACTATCAACGAAACACTGGAAAACGGGCGAAGGCTCTTCACTATCGGCGCCATGCTAGATGGAGTGTTAGTAGCAGAAGCAAAAGGATTTAATAAAAAAGACGCCAGCCAGATTGCAGCTCAGATTGCTATTGAAAAATTAGACCTAAATGCCACTTAGAAAACTAAATACTTACCATGAAGTTTGGAATTATTGGAAGCGGGAGTTGGGCTACAGCGCTGGCAAAAATATTGACCGATAATAAAAACAAAATCAATTGGTGGCTCAGAAGTGATTCCGGCATTAAGAATTTTAAAAGCCGTTCACATAACCCTCAATATTTACGTTCTGTTCTTTTTAATACCCATTATTTAAATTTTTCTACTTCAGCCAAAGAAATAATTCTTCAAAGTGATGTTATTCTCATCGCGGTTCCATCAGCTTTTGTAGTAAATGTACTTAGCGGCTTACCAAAAAATATTTTCACAGGTAAG
>JBDTIC010000366.1:0-4816 GCA_039936595.1 Ginsengibacter sp.
TAGCACAAAGTTCAGTGGTCGACCCTGGCCGGACTAATATTACTATCAATCCGACTCTATGCTATGTTTATCCTGTGATCCTCACCCCCGAGACAAGAGGGCATGTCTGCCAATTTCATCACCCCACAATCTGAAAGAACTAATCTGGTGCAAATCTAATATTTTCGACATTAATAAAAAAATATTTTAAGCAAAGTCTTATAAATATAGATTTATTTTAAAAAAATATCTATTATTGTGAAATATTTCTAACAGCTATACTATGTCAACAAAAATTAATATTGATAAATTAGATTTACAGATCATCCAGGAAATGATGGTAAATGCTGAAACCCCTTACGCAGAACTCGGGAAAAAGCTTTTTGTAAGTGGTGGAACTATTCACGTACGGATAAAAAAATTAGAAGAGCTTGGTATTGTAAAAGGGAAAAGGCTAAAGGTAGATCTAAAAAAATTAGGCTATGATATTACCGCCTTTGTTGGAATTTTTCTTGAAAAAAGTTCTCTCTACGATGCGGTTGCTAAGGAACTTGAAAAAATCCCTGAAATTATACGCGTTAATTACACCACCGGAAATTATAGTATGTATCTCGAGGTTGTATGTAAGGACATCAATGAGTTGAGATCTGTACTCCACGATGGGCTACAGAAAATAAAGGGAATTGAACGTACAGAAACACTTATCTCGCTTTCAGAAAGTTTTAATCGGAGCGTGAGTGTAATAGAGGTGGGGGATTAAACCGAATTTCGTATTATTTAAAATGTACGAAAAATCACTTATCTTTTTTTCTGTTCGAAAGAAAAACTCCCATACCTATGAGAAAGCCGGCTATCATTTTATAAACAGAGAATTCTTCTTTAAGGAAAATCATTGCAATAATTACTGCAAAGACCGGTTGTGAATAAATGTACATTCCAGCTAAGGAGGCATTTAGCTTTTGTATGCCATATACATTAAAGACATAAGCAAAAAAAGTTCCCGGAACTACAATTAAAAATAAAAGAAACCATTCCCTGGATGAAAAAAGTTGCCACTTAATATCATTGAATTCCTGGTAGCAAAATGGCAAAATCATGAAAAATCCAAATGAGAATATCCATCTTACCACCTGTATTGCTGAATATTTTTCCATAAGAGGTTTTACCAAAATAAAATAAAAAGTATAAGCTACGGAACTTAAAATGATCATGCTATCTCCAAACATCGTGTTATCTCCCGGTTCCTCTATCTCCCGGGAACCCACCAATAATGCGGCTCCTATTACACCTAAAACTAATCCCAACGTCTTAGCCGCTGTAATTTTTTCTTTAAGTACCCTCGCTGCAATAATGGTAATTAGTATAGGGGTAATTAAAGTCAGAAGAGCTGCGTGAATAGGAAAAGTAAAAGCAAGGCCTTTTAAAAACAACATTTGGTTTATGGTAATGGCCATTAGAGCGCAAAGCATAAAAGCAGGAACATCTTTCTTCTCAATTTTTTTTTCAGGCCTGTCAAATAAAAATAAACACCAAAATAAAATTCCGCTTATGCCGATTCTGATAAGATTGATCGCAAAAGGGCCAGCCATGTGATGAGAAGTAAAGTATTTAACAGCACTGTAGTTAATTGCAAAAAAAAGATTAGTTCCGAGAAGCCCGAGGTGAGCCTTCAATTGTGAGGTCAAAGTAAATTATTGAGGTGCAAAAATGGATCTTTTTAATGAGAGCACAAATTGATCAAGGGTCTTTTTATATTCATCAAATGAAATATCAATTGGCGCGTACTTAAAATCTGCACTTGTTCTTAACAGTTCAGTGATAGAAAAGCCTTCCTGTAAAGCCGTTAGAAAAAATTGTTTTTTCAGGAGATATTTAGCAAGATATTCCTGTTCGGTTTGGCCGGGTGTTGGAATTAATATGGCCCTTTTTCTCAATGCAGCTAAATCCATTATCGTTGTATAGCCACATCTCGCAATTACCATATTGGAGAGTGCCATAATTATATTTAGTTCTTCTGCAGTCAAGTGGTTTACCACTTTTACCGACTGATTGTTAAGCTCTATATTTTTTTTCTCAAATGGCATGCCCCTTGCCAAAAGAACTCTTCCGGAAAAATTCTCCAATTGCTCTAATAGTTGGTTTTCGAAGATAGTTCTTTGGGGTTCCGGGCCCGACAATAATATTAACACGTCATAACTTGATTCAAAATTCTGCACTAATTTTAATCTCGTTAAAGGACCAATAAATACAATATTTCGAGGGTGTTTTTTGGGGTGAGACAACATGCCTGCAAGTCCGTTATTTTCGCTATCAGGAACCCAGCATCCATTGTATTTTTTAATAAAATAGTAATGAATCTTTTGGGCTATCCTTTCTGTAATCCAATTTCCTGTCCTGATAAATAATTGGTGGGTAATATAGATTGACGGAATTTTTTCAGCAAACATTCCTAACCGGTTATCCGAAATTATGGCATCAATAGATTGTTCGCTGATCACTTTTTTTAACCAGTTATGTTCTCTGTAAACAGCAAATAATATCTTGGGTAACTGCCAAAAGATTTTAAGTAGCAACCACCGTTTATTGCGGCTATAACTGATTTTGTATCCTTTGCACCGTAAAAATACGGTTGCGGGAAATTCTTTTTTTAATAAGGTAATGATAGGGCCATCTCCTGCAATCAATACGGTACAATCAAGCCTTATTAATTCTTTTATAATTGGAATACAACGGGTTGCGTGACCTAAGCCCCAGTCAAGCGGAGCTACTAAAACCCGCAGGGATTTTACGTCATGTTTAATATTTTTGTGCTCCATGAAAATTTACAAGAATTCTTCGTGAAAATAGTTTAATTTAGTTTTATCAATTAGCAACTGATATTAATTATTTGATAAATTGAATACAGAAATGTATGTGATTTTGAAAAGATATTTTTTATCAAATGTCAATATACTTAAATGAAAAGCCTAACCAATATTTTGTTGATCTTATTTGTACTCGTTTCTGTTCTTTCGATCAGTTGCAATGCATCCAGGAAAAGCAAATGCGGGTGCCCTAATAAGAGCGGCATGGTAGGCTATTAAAAACCAATCAAAAAATGGACAAATTCAATCGTGATCTTTTGGTGTTGTTCAAGGAAAGGTCAAGCCCCCAGTCAATCGAACATGAAGTAGAACTTCTTCACGAGCTTTTATTCTATGTTGAAAAGGTTGAGAATCTGGTCACGGTTTACGAAGTGATCAATGTGAATAAATACAAAATTTATTCAGATAAAAAGGTGATTCGAGAGACATTAGGAAATAAAACATTAAAGCCTTTCGTCTTCCTGAATAACAAGAATTAAGTTTTATTATTCAACAATTGACCAAACTTCTTTTCCTCTTAACAATTTATCCAGGTCATTAAGACCTTTGGATCTGGCGTCAGAGATTTGCGCTGTCATAGTATATTCATAGCAAGGTCTGTCCGTTTCATAAAACACACCAAAAGGCCTCGGGAAATGATGCTCTTTTTTAGGATCATCAAACAATCTTGTCAGTATTTGTGCTTTGTAAATATCTTTCTCATCGTGAATCCATAATTCATTTTCACTTATATCCCCATTCAGTTCTACGACCTCTGGTACTAAACCATTTAACCGGATTCCTTTATTTTTCGTTGCGCCAAAAACTAACGGTTGCCCTTGTACTAAAAATAATGTTTCTTCAGTTTTCGATTTTTTATCTGTATAGATTTCAAATGCTCCGTCATTAAAAATATTACAGTTCTGATAAATTTCCAGAAAGGAAGATCCCTTATGTTGTGCGGATCTTGAAAGCATTTCCTGTAAATGTTTTGGATCCCTATCCATCGTTCTCCCTACAAAAGTTGCATCAGCGCCTAATGCCAGGGCAGAAGGATTAAAAGGATGATCAAGGCTACCCAAAGGTGAGCTTTTTGTGATTTTCCTTTCTGCGCTTGTAGGCGAATATTGTCCCTTTGTCAATCCGTAAATCTCATTGTTAAATAGCAAGATATTTACATCAAAATTCCGTCTCAATAAATGAATAGTATGATTACCGCCAATGCTCAGGCAATCACCATCTCCGGTTACAATCCATACACTTAATTCGGGACGACTGGCTTTTAGTCCGCTTGCTATAGCTGTCGCCCGTCCATGAATACTATGCATTCCATATGTATTCATATAATAGGGAAATCTGCTGCTACATCCGATTCCGGAAATGATTACAAAATTTTCCCTGGGTACACCGAGGGTAGGAAACACTTTTTGTACCTGTGCTAATATAGAATAATCACCACAGCCGGGACACCATCGCACCTCCTGGTCAGTAGCAAAATCTTTAGAAGTTAAAGTCTGTGGGGCAATTGCAATATCGTTCATCTTTAAAAATTAGAATTCCAAAGTTACTACATGAAAAGATATTTTTAATGTTTAGAATTGTGAAATACGGAATTATATAAACGGCCGATTGATAATCCAATAAAACTCAGCAAACGTGAGTAATAGAGGGTGTGAACGAAATAATTTATTTTGAGAAATTAGCGCATTAATTTCCTCTTTTTACTTTTGAATTTGTCTTTGCTTTACATACCTTTGCACACTTAAAAAAAGATAACAATATGGTTGATATAAAACCCGACGAAATCTCGGCAATTCTAAAAACGCAGCTAAGTAATCTGGATGTGGAATCCAACCTCGAAGAAATAGGAACAGTACTGCAGGTTGGTGATGGAATTGCACGTGTATACGGTTTAGGTAATGTAAGTTCCGGTGAATTAGTTGAGTTTGAAAATGGTGTAAAAGCAATCGCGCTTAATCTTGAAGAAGATAACG
>JBDTIC010000367.1:0-8528 GCA_039936595.1 Ginsengibacter sp.
ATATTACTTCTTTGGAGGTGTAATCATGATATGGGCTCCATAAGTGCCGGGATCCATAATCCATGGCATTCCCGGACTGAAAGGTTGAGTGGGCAACCCGGTAGATTCAGCAGTTGCATAGGGTGTATAAATCACATACCGGTAATTTCCATCTTTTAGCTCGCCGGTTGTATCATTATAGTTTTCTTCTTTGCCTGTTAATATATATAACATGCTGGGAACATCAGGCATTTTCAGTTTACCTTGCTGTACTTCTTTAGTGCGTATTTCATGTTTTTCAGCTTGAGATTTACCTTCCGCCACAAGTTCTCTCCCACGTGCCATAAATGGTTCAAGTTTTACCGAATAACAATCCACTTCTATTCCTTTCTTATTAGGATTATCACACAGGCAAATCAAATTGCCTGTACCTTTTTTAAAAGTAACCAACTTCCCTGATTGATCATAACCTAAGATGGTTGCATCATCCCGCTGTTCGGGCGGCGCAGCAAGTAACGCGGTTTTGATCTGTATTTCCTGGGGAAGAATTTTTTGCCCGAAGGAATTAGAGAAGAGAAATAAACAACTAACGAGGGCTAAATATTTCATATTGGTGTTTTATTATTTTTTTAGAATACATAAAGTTAGGTAATTAAAAAAGAAGAGGATGTTTTCACATTATTTCAGACATCCGGTCATCAGGTGCATCACTTTTTTAAATCAAAAAATTTCATTCAATTTCTCCTTCTAAATAATGAAAAGATCTTTCGGTGCCTAAGCCCTTTCGTCTATTTCAAAATTCTATACATCATTTCCTTAATTGTATAGCGCATTGAAATTTTACAAAGCTAACTTTGGCTCCATATAAATGATAGATAGATGAAAACAATCCAGGTAAAAACAAATATTATGTGCGGCTCGTGTGTTGCAAAAGTGACACCGGTATTAAATAAAGAAATCGGGGAAAACAATTGGAAAGTAGATTTACAAAACCCAAATAAAATACTAACAGCAACCACTGATCTTGAAAAAACTGACGTGATAAAAGCGGTGCGAAATGCCGGATATAAAGCGGAAATATTAAAGTAACAATGCTCACAAAGTAAAATCACATAACCCGGGATTTTTCATCGCTATCTTTGGAACGAATAAAGAATAAACAAACCGGTATGTATTATTGCAAGCGAAATAGACTGGCAAAATTGAATATTTTTTAATTAATTGTCAGCACAGTGTTGCTATAATCAGAAACTTCCAGTTGCTGTTCAGGCACGCCAGTAATTTACCTTTTCTATTACCTTAATATCCGCTTCTTATTATCCGCGTTATTTTGCTCTATGAAAGTCTAATTGTAGTAATGGCTGCGGATGCTGTTAACGTAGAATGCGGGTTTATAATCATAGTGTTATCCTCATCCGTTGCGGTACTTGGCCTTGTCTGATTGCAACTTCTGGAAAGAAAGAAAAGTAACGCAAGAGCTGCCACGATAATAATAAGTGGTACCAGCCAATTACTTTTTCCTGGTTTAGCCGTCACGTCAGATAGGGTATCATCTAAACGAGATTTTATATTTGTAGCAGTGGCAGAACCTGATCCTAAACCGATAATTCCGATAACAGAAGACAAGCCTGCCGGCAAAGCATTGACAATATGGTCTTTTTCTGAAGAAAGAAACCCTGCTAATCCACTGGCTGATAAATTATTTTGTTCAGCATGTTTTCCCAATATGTCCATAATGACCGGTAATCCCATGCTCATCAATGAAGAAGCGGAAGATTCTTTTATTCCTGAGAATCGGGATATGGTGCTCATGATGCCTGATTGATTACCGGCAAACAGGCTGGAAAGGATACTATTTCCTTTCTGGATATTTTCATTTCCGGTCAAATCATCATTTCCTGAAAGATTGCTTGCCGTATTCGTCGCTATATCGAAAATACTGTTGGCACCATCAGTGCCTGATGTTGCTTTGGTTAAAATGCCCGCCAAACCTGTTGGGATAATGGCAGATAAGGCTTTAGATATGCCTGTACTGCTTTCATCCAACGCTGAAGATGCGTTATTAGTAAAATCACTTGTAAAACGATTTTTAACCGCTTCCATTAAATTAAAAGACATAGATAATTTATTAAAATGTGAAACAATAATTTAGAATTCATTCATCGCTTTAGAAATCGATACAACGAACTCACACCCTGTCAAGAAATATTAATCACAAAAGGTACACCGGTTTTATTTAAGCACTAAAAATTTTCGTTGTAGTAAAAGCTTTATAGATAACATTGGAGTAGGAATATGTTATTTCAATAGGTGATAAAAGATTGAATACACTGTGTTTCAAACTATTTCATTTATTTTGTCGTATCCTTTGTTTTTTTCTTCAAAAGATTATTAAACAATCCCTTCACCGACTCTTTGGTTTTCTCTGCAGAACTTTTAGTTGGGGTTGCACTGTCCACGACATTGCCCTCTTTTTTACCAAACAATTGGTTACGCAGTTCTTCTTTTGCTGCATCGCCTAACTGTTTCTTAATTGCATTTAAGGTGTCTTTAGTCGCTGATTTGGCGCTATCAATTTTTGCCTGGGCAAATTCTTTTACCTGGTCCTTCATTTGAGCAGCCAACGACTCACCGGTTTGTTTTAGATCCACTTTGATGGTTGGGCTTTTAATAGTGCCTCCCAGATCCAGTTTCAGGTTGACGGTTTCGCCCACATTCACCGGGACACCTTTTGAGTTCACTGCCGACACCAGGTTATTCACCAGTTGGTTTCCCTGTGTTCCCATCAATGCTCGTGGCAGTTTGAGGTTAATAGTATAATCCATGCTTTGATCGAAACCCTGCAATCCACCTATCTCCATTTCTATGTCTTTTACTTTTATGGTAAATGGCTTTACTAACATTTTTCCGTTTGAAAATTCAAAATAGGCTTTCACATCCTTTAAAGAAATTTGTTGCAATTGTGTCACATTCAGGGTAGAAGCTATTTTATCCAAAGGAGCAAATTTGCTCAGAAATCCTTCTATCAAAAGTAAATTTCCATTACCTGAAAGAGTGCTCATATCTACATTCATTCCCTCCCCGAGTTTACCATTAGCCGATAAGGACGAAGTTAATTTTCCAGCTAAAAACTTTCCAACCGGCATTAATGTTTGTACGGTGTTGAAGGCATAAAATGTTTTTTGAATATCTACTTTATCCACATTGTAGCTCATCGTTATGGATGGCTTCTTTTTATTTTCTTTAGTGCTGTACGATCCATTAATGGTGATGCCGCCATCCAGTGCATCTCCGTGGATGTTCTTCAACTTTACCGTCTCGTCATTTATCAGCAGTGAGCCTGATAGATTTTTAATGTCAAGCTTATCATAATTAAGTTGATCTACACTTGCATTTAAAGCCACATCAAGTTTGGCCGGCACCACGAATGGGTCAGTAGCAGGACTTGCGGTAGTGGTGTCCGCTTGCACGCCCATCCAGTCATTTAGGTTTATTTTATCCGCATTCACAGTAAGGTTAGCGCTAAGCGGTTTTCCGCTGAACATATAATTTAATAGGTTATTCACCTGCCCGCTTCCATTGAATTTACTCTTTAAATATTCACCATTTAATTCGGTTAATTCGATTTTACTTGGGGTAAACTTTGTGTTGAGTGTGTTTATTTTTATCCCGGTAGGATAGTCGACAGAAATATAACTGAAACGGTTAAGTCCGATAGTTCCAGCCGCATAAAAATTTTGATACTGCTGTTTTTCCAAATCATTTACATTGCCTTTAATATTCACATTAGCATTCAACAAGCCAGCTATAGTAGTTCCTTTCTCTAACTTGGCAAAACTACCCACCTGCGACAAATCGAGTTTACCTTTTGCCGCTGCATCTACAAACATCGAGCTGATGGGCTTTTTCACAAGCAGCCTGAAATCAAAAGGCTCTTTATCTATTAGCAAGTGGCCATTTGTTATGTCAATCACCGTATTATCTGTTTGTCCATCAGGATTATCCACGACGGCCATAAGATTAATCTGTTCTATGGCCTTTGGCAGGTCTGAATACTTGAAATAACCGTCTTTTATGATCATGGCTACATGATAACCAGGCAGGGTGGAATCGCTGTAAACTCCTTTTACTTTTCCTTCAAAATTAGCGCTTCCTTTAGCTGTGATTTTATTAAAATCATTTTTGTAAACTACAGGTAATAAGGATAAGATATTCTTAAAATCGGTGTCCGGTGATTTAAAACTGATATTCATATCATAACCGTTCGCCAGGCTTCTAATGGAGCCATCCGCATTTATTTTAAGATCATTTAACAAAATAGCCAGTTTATTGAAACTATAGGTATTGCTGGTGTTGTCAATTTTTAGATCTGCATCCACATTGGTTTCTACTTTGAATAAAAAAGGAATACCGCCGTAGGTATAAGTTACTTCACCGGCATGAGTAACCGTATTAAGCGTAAACACATCAGCGCTAAAATCACCGCTACCGGAGTGGTCAAGGTTTACAATTTCAGCGCTCATGTCGCTTTCCCTATTGTCATAAAAAATATACGCATTATCAATTTCATATTTTTTTAATTGCAGGTGAAAAGGTTTATTTTCGGAGGCGGTATCCACAGAAGTAGTATCCTGCTTTACTATATCCCAATTGGCCAACCCTTCTTTGTTAACCAGGGCATGAATGCGTGGGCCATTAAGAAATATACTATTGACCGCCATGTCTTTTCCGCTAATAAAACTCATAATGTCCACCGTAGCATCCAATCTTTTTGCAGCTATTAGTGTATCCGCAGCAAAATAGCCAACACCAGTTACCTGCAATTCATCGAGGCCAATACTTACTTTTGGAAAATGACGAAGGAAAGAAATATCTACTTCTTTGAAGTCAACTTTAGCATTGATATTTTTATTGATTTCCGCTTTTACCAGCGAAACAATTTTACCACTGAATATATAGCCGGAAGCCAGCAACAGGCCTATGAAGGCCGCCAATACAATCAAAACTATTTTCAGGATTCTCTTAAGCTTTTTCATAACTCGATCGATTTCATAATTGTGCAAACTTAAATTACTTTCTCCTAACTTGAAAGTAGCCACAATGTAAGCGTTGATTACAGGAAATCCAGTTATTTAAGTAGGATCAGGAGTCACTGTTTGAATTTCACTTTGCTATCTTTACTATCGTAACCAGCGTCATTTGATTTATTTCAAAACAGTGCTGGTAATATGCGAAAAAATTAAGAATAGTTTATTGAATGGTATTAAATTTTAGCAAGAAATTTGCCTTATAATCATTGCAGTATTTTTAACCCTAATATTTATTAAAAAGAATCAGACATATGAAAACTTTTATAACTTTTTTTTCGGTATTATTTCTTTGCTTTCAAGGGCAAGCCCAATTAAAAAAGACGATTACCTGCCCTGACATTAATATTGATATACTTGGAGGCTCGATAAACAAAAACATCTTTCCCACTTCTACGGTAGGACAAATTAAATTGAATATACCCTGCTTTACTTCGTTCCAGGAAGACACTACCACTGCCGGTTGTGGTGGTAACGTTATGTATAAAGACAAAGATGTTTATTTTTATACCGGACGGGATTATGTTGAAATAGGCCCTGCTTTTAAAGGTAAACTCAGCATCCCGCTTATAGGTGCATCAAGAAATGATCTGTTCAAGTGGTTGGGGGCACCTCAAATAAAGGATATAACCTGGGACGCATTTCAAACTCAATATGGAATATTGATTTTATACTATGATAAAGATAATAAGGTCAATAAAATACAATTCAGTACACAGACAGCAAATACTATCCATTTATGTGAATGACCTACACTAATCGGAAATCAGTAAGGCTTAAAAATTAGATTATAGGTACACTGCATGTTCTGTTATATAATTTAGGCAAAAGCGCCATGACTGAAAATCTTACAAATCTAAAAGACCCGGTATCTATCGGGTCTTTTAGATTTACAATTAATACATCACTTTGATCACCACTAATTCTCCATTTGGTTTGGTTACTTCTAATTGGTAAACGCCGTGGGCCAGGTTATAGTCCCATTTGATATTTTGGGTACCATTTCCACCGGCATGGCCCACTTGCTTAGCTACAATTACTTGTCCTAACGGACTTAACAACCTGATACCATACATACCTTCTGGTTGGTTACCCAATTGGAGATGAATGATTCCATCGGTAATCGGGTTGGGGTAAATATTAATGGAAGATTTGCCATCCGCAATTAACACTTTTACTACCCTGCTATATTCTATTTTGCCCTCATGGCTGGTGCTTTTTGTACGATAATAATTATACCCGGCAGATACTTTTTGGTCTGTCCATTGGTAGCTTCCCCGCCCATCATTAATCGCCACGACCGTGGAAGATTTTATAAATCTCACTCCATCAGATGATTTTTCAATGTCGTATTGCAGCATGGATTTTTCATTTTCCACTTTCCAATCTACTATCACGTCAGCATTTTTTTGTTGTGCATTGATAGATACAAATGTAACTGGCAACGGTGCGAAAGCTTTAAACACAATCCTGAAGCGATTATTTGATTTAGAACCGGCAGCGCTTGTGACGGTAAAATTTATATGGTTTATACCCTCGAGTAATTGAGTTGATGTATTCAGGTAGGTATCTTCAATATAACCCTGGTATCCATAAGATGATAATCCTTCCATTGAAATCTCCACTCTATAGCTTTGATTTCTTAGTCCTGTCAGCTGATAGTGAATGGTGTCTGCTTCATTAACCGCTTTTCTTCTTTCAATTGCGAGCGATTTACCTTGAGATAAAATACCGAAATTTTCTGCTGAATTAACGAGCTTCCTCGCATCCAATACATCTATTTTATTGGTGTATTGTGAATTGTATTGTACGAGGTTACCATCTGTCAGGAAGGTACTTCCGTCAGCATTTACACCGTATAACCCAGCTTTAATTTGAACAGAGATCTCCGGATTGTCAACGGGAAATCCTGCTCTCAATACCATTTTGCTTCCACTTGCTTTTGTGTTTTCATTAAAACCAACTGTACCATTATTTCCGGTAGCCTGCACAAAAAATGCCTGGCCACTTTGAATGAAATTATTAGCACCTGAACCGTAGCTACCTCCACCTGGCGTGGCATAGAAATTATTGTCGCCATCAATTAGTTTAGTTTGCGCTAATGTCTGGAAGGCTCCGAGGCCATAGGCGCCACTTAATTGAGGATCCCATACCGTGTATATTTTAGCTACTCCGCCGGAAATCACCAATCTGCTGAGGTCTATGGAAGAAGCATACGGGTTGCCAACCGACTCGGATCTATCCGCTATAACAGTTGTTGAAAGGGGCGGATGAGCAGGAGTGAATAATTGTCCTTTTGTACGCAGGGTAGTGGTACCTAAATACGGGAAAATAACACTTCTGTCTCCTCTTACAAAAATCATGTATCCCTGCTTATTAAATACCTGTATTCCGGTATTGTCAATACCTATCCAATTTTCTGAATTATAGTCATAATATTTGAGTGAGGGCGTGGCTGAATAAAGGTCAAATCCTTTCGGAAGACCTCCCTGGCCCGTAATCTGAGTTCCATAACCATTAGAATTTTTACTACCGTTTTCCATCCAACTCTGTAAAACGGTTTGTCCGGTAGTTGGCGTAGCTACAAGTTGCCATGACTTATCGTGATAACCCGCTCCTTCGCCCACGTTAATATATCGTTCTACGGTAACATCGCCTTCCAGAGTTTTGCCCGTCATATTTCCTAACCAGGCTGTTTCCGTAGCGGTTGATTTAAGAGTTAGAAAATCTCCTGTTGTTAATTTCTTGCCGTTGGCTCCAAAAGAAACAGACCGATATACATCTAATGCACTGCTAATGGTAACACCCGCTGCAGAGCTATTGCTTATAACCAGATTGTTAAGTGCTTTATTATTGAAAGTGCTGCCTGCAAGGGATTGTGCTGACGATCCATTCATTTCTATGGTTCCCTCTTTCGCGTTCAATATACCTAAACTGGTGATCCCACCTGCTATCTGCAGATTGGCATTATTGTTTATGGTTAAAATTGCACCATTTTTGATTTCCAGATTATTGATTGTTGCTAATCCGTATCCCAGTGTTGGCTGATGGGGTGTTCCTCCCGGTATTATGACTTGAGAGCAAGAAACAGAAGGCACATTTCCATCAGACCAGTTCGTTCCATCGTTCCAATCTGTGCTTGTGGATCCGGTCCACAAATTATGAACTCCAATCAATACAGCATTTGATAAAGAAAGTCCACATGCTCCGCCGTCAATCTTAGCCCTGAAATAGGTGGTATTATTTACGGTAAAATTTTGGCTATGAGAATTGTTTGAAATAGACGACCATAAAGTTCCATTGGTAGAAGATTCCCAACCAACAATCGTTCCGGTCTCGCCAGACAGTGTAATGGTGCCTGATGCCGGAGAACAGGTAGCTGTATAAAAATAAGTTAGATTTCCTCCTGATACTTCAGGGTCAATCGCAATCACTCCATTAATGAAAGTTTGCCCACAAGAT
>JBDTIC010000368.1:0-2793 GCA_039936595.1 Ginsengibacter sp.
TTTGCATTGGGTCAGGTAATGGCGAATTAATATTTTCATGGGAAGAAGACCTGTTTTTGATGTTTTGTTTGAACAGAGAGATTAACAAGATTTAGTAGCTTTATCTTCGAAACCTTAGTAGAAAGAAAATACCAGAATGTTTCAACCCCGTCCGACCGGGTCATCCGGGCGGGCTTATTACCTTATTCTGAACTAGCTAATAAGGCAAATTGATTAAGGAATTAATATCATTAGCAAGGTTTTTGAGGCAGCATTCCTGAGAGTTTAGTTCATCAAGAGGAAATAAAGCCCTAACGTCTCTTTCTGTCCATCAAAATAATAGTTAGTCTGGATAATGTAAACCGGATAACAAGATTATTAAAACTACCATCACATGACTGACGAAAATCAACGCAGATCTTTCTTAAAGAAAATAGCCCTCGGTGGACTCGGCACCGCTGTTACACCATCCGCTTTCTTATCGGCTAAAAATACAAATAGGAGTAATGATGGTGAAAATGATCCGCAGGCTGTTGCAGCTCAAACTAAACGTAAATACAATGCTGCTTATAGCGGATCCTATTTAAATCGTTTGGCATTCCCTATCGGAGGCATAGGTGCGGGTATGTTTTGCCTGGAAGGCACCGGTTCCATCTCTCACATGAGTGTGCGCAACAGGCCCGAAATTTACAATGAACCGGCTATGTTTGCTGCTATTAGTATAAAAGGTCTAAAGAATGGAGCAAAAGTGTTGGAAGGGCTTGTTCATCAGTGGAAAGTCTTTGGGCAACGCGGTTCCGGTAATGGAGACGCAGGTGCCACTTATGGATTACCCAGGTTTAGCCAGTCAGAATTTATCGCCAGGTTTCCTTTTGGCACCGTAAAACTGCACGACACAGATTTACCATTAGATATAAAAATAAAAGGATGGAGCCCTTTTATACCTACAGATGAAGATAATTCCAGCCTGCCGGTTGGAGCACTGGAATATGAATTTAAAAACTCTGGCAAAGAAAAGATGGATGCAGTTTTTTCATTCAATTCTAAAAATTTTTTAGCATCAGACCGGGATACTAAAAACACGATACAACCAACAGGTAACGGCTTCATATTAATGCAGGAGGGCACCAGCGATAAGCCTTACCTGGAAAATAACTTCGCTATATTTAGCGACGACAGAAATACCCAAGTTGACCATTGTTGGTTTCGCGGTGGATGGTGGGATCCTTTAACCATGGTGTGGAACAACATCAGTGGAGATACTTTAAAAGCCAGGGATCCTGTTGAAAAAGATGCTCCCGGCGCTTCCTTATTTATTCCTTTTACATTAGGTGCGGGTGAAGTCAGGAAGATCCGTGTAATGATGGCCTGGTACTCGCCAAAAACTAAGATGCATATCGGGGAAGTGATGAATGATGAGAAGAAAGAGTGCAATCCTGAATCAGGCTGTTGCTCAGGCCCTGCTGATCTTGGAGTGAAAATCGGAAAAGAAAATTTATCGTCTGATTATGAACCGTGGTATAGCAGCCGGTTTGGCAGCATACATGAAGTGATCACTTATTGGACGAGTAATTACTCCGACCTTTATAAAAAAACTAATCTTTTCTCGACCGCTTTTTACAACAGCTCCCTTCCTTCAGAAGTAATTGAAGCAATAGCAGCCAACCTTAGCATCATTAAATCGCCAACGGTACTTCGACAATATGATGGCCGTTTATGGAGTTGGGAAGGTTGCAATGACGATAACGGGTGCTGCGCCGGTTCCTGTACCCATGTCTGGAACTATGCTCAGGCGATGCCCCACTTATTCCCTTCGCTGGAGCGTACATTGCGTAATACAGAATTTTGCGAAAACCAAAGTAAAGCAGGCCATCAGGCATTTCGTGCCAACCTTCCAATCAGTCCCTTAAAGCATGATTTTCATGCTGCCGCAGATGGTCAACTGGGAGGTATCATGAAAGTACATCGTGACTGGCGCATTAGTGGCGACAGCAAATGGTTATCAAAAATTTACCCGATGGTAAAAGTAAGTATGGATTATTGTATTACCACGTGGGATCCCAAGGGCAAAGGGGTAGTTGAAGAACCCCATCATAATACTTACGACATAGAATTCTGGGGCCCGGATGGAATGTGCACTAGCTTTTATTTGGGTGCTTTAAAAGCGATAATTGAAATGGGTAGCTATCTTAAAAAAGACACCGGTAAATACCAGGAACTATTTAATAAGGGCAAGGATTTCATAGAAACCAAATTGTATAATGGGGAATATTTTTTCCAGGACATTGAATACAAAGGATTAAATGCTCCAGACCCGGCGAAGGCACCATCTTTTGGTGGCGACTATTCACAGGAAGCCATTGACATTTTGCAAAAAGAAGGCCCGAAGTACCAGTATGGCACCGGTTGTTTAAGCGATGGTGTATTAGGCGTTTGGATAGCCCGCATGTGTGGTTTGATAGATTTTATAGACACTGAAAAAGTTACCAGTCACCTTCTGTCTGTGCATAAATACAATTTAAAGAAGAGCCTGAAAGAACACGCTAATCCCCAGCGTCCCAGCTACGCGCTTGGCGATGAAGGGGGATTGCTGCTATGTACATGGCCCAAGGGTGGAAAATTGTCTTTGCCCTTTGTTTATAGTGATGAAGTGTGGACCGGCATAGAATACCAGGTAGCCTCCCATCTTATGTTGATGGGGAAAGTAAAAGAAGGACTGGAAATAGTGCGCTATTGCAGGGATCGTTATGATGGCCGAGTGCGCAATCCATTCAATGAATATGAATGTGGCCATTGGTATGCGCGGGCCATGTC
>JBDTIC010000369.1:0-10534 GCA_039936595.1 Ginsengibacter sp.
AGAAAGTATCGCCGGGTCCAAGAGAAGTTGGGTTTGACTATTCATTTATCTTTCCTGCTACTGCTGACCGTACTCCCACGGTTTTTATGGAAAACCAGACAATATTGGGATTAGATGCTTCGGATCCGATCCAGGTAAGCTATGAGCATCCCTTTCCTAACGAGCTGCTTGGTAAACAACATCCTGAAATGCTGAAGATGAAGAATGATCCTACACAAGGTCACGATCAGCATATCGTGAACGGTATCGGGCGTATCGGTTTTATGCAAGGTGGTAAGATTGCTGAATGGACAGATGAAGAATTGGGTTATACTTTTAATTCCAAAGCCATTGACTTTATTGACAGCAGTCAAAAGCAAAACAAGCCTTTTTTCCTCTACTACGCAATCCATGATATTCATGTGCCGCGAATGCCGGGTACTATGTTCAAAAATAAAAGTAAGCTGGGCTATCGCGGTGATGCCATTCTGGAAATGGATCATTCGGTAGGTGTAATCCTGGATGCTTTAAAGCAACGAGGTTTATTGAACAATACATTAATTATTTTCAGCAGTGATAATGGTCCTGTAATAAACGATGGATATTTGGATAAATCAGTAGAAGCTTCACAAAAAGAAAATTACAAACCTGCCGGCCCTTACCGTGGCGGCAAATACAGTGTGCTCGAAGGAGGTACCCGCGTTCCGTTCATTGTATATTGGGCCAATGAAATAAAGCCAAATACTACTTCAAATGCCTTGTTTTCACAAATAGATCTGATGGCTTCTTTTGCAAAAATGCTGGATAGAAAATTACCTGCAGGTGAGTTTACTGACAGCCGTGATCATTTTAGCACTTTGACAGGTAAAGAAGATATAAGCCGCGACCATATTATAGAACAGCCGCTCAACAGCTTTCTGGCTATCGTAAAAGATGGATGGAAATATATCACTCCCAGTAATGGGCCTAAGTTGATGAAGCCGGTAAATATTGAGACAGGTTACAGTAAACAAGACCAGTTGTACCATCTTAAAGATGATCCCAGGGAAATGAAGAACCTTGCATCGAAATACCCGGATAAGGTGAAGGAATTAAAAGCACTGTTGGCCAACACAAAAGCCGAACTGGAATAGATATGGTCTTTTATCTGGAGATGTTAGAAAAAGTTTTGCATTCAATATGATCATATCTTGTTATTATCTTATTGCGGTGTATCAGCTAAAAGCTAATGGCTATTAGCTAATAGCTAATAGCCGACATTTTCTACTCATTATAGCATTTGAACACATTATTTGACTTATTAACGTGGTATAATATTTTAATACATAAAAGATTACTTTGAAAAAGCTACTGTTATTTCTGTTACTATGCGTCCTTATTTCCGAATCTATATTTGCACAAGAAACCAAAACACCTACACCGCAATGGAGGCCGGTATATCATTTTACTCCTTTAAAAAACTGGACTAACGATCCTAATGGCCTTATTTATATTGATGGCGTATATCATTTATATAACCAGCAAAACCCTTATGAAAATAAATGGGGACACATGAGTTGGGGACATGCTATTTCTACAGATCTCGTACATTGGAAACATTTGCCTCTTGCGATGCCAGAGGCGATTTCCAATCGGAGAAAAGATACTACCTGGCGATATTCGGGCAGTGCTGTTTTAGATCAAAATAATACAAGTAGTTTGTGTAAAAATGGTGCATGTATCGTTGCCATTTACACTGCTCACCAGCCTGATTTAAAAAAGGAATCTCAGTACATCGCTTACAGTAATGATGGTGGTTTGCATTTTACACAATATGCAGGTAATCCCGTTATTGACCTGAACATGAGAGACTTTCGTGATCCCAGTGTTGAATGGAATCAACAGTTAAAAAAATGGCTTATGGTGGTGGCATTACCGATGGAGCATAAAGTGCAATTCTATTCATCCGGGAATCTTAAAAATTGGGACTTATTGAGTGAGTTTGGCCCTGCCGGGCTGATAGATGGGGGATGGGAATGTCCTTCTTTTTTTCAGTTGCCGGTAAAAGGAGATCCGGGGAAAAAGAAATGGGTATTAATGACTTCATTTGGAAGTCATTACGAAACCACTATTCAATATTTTATTGGTGATTTTGATGGAAAGACTTTCACGAATGATAATCCTGTGGACTCCATATTTCGGGTTGACGAGGGTGATTGTTTTTATGCAGCTATTCCCTGGAATAATGTCCCTGACGATAAGAAAATATTTATTGGATGGTTGAGGCCTCCGCCGCAGGAAACTTATCCCTGGCGCGGGCAGATGTCTATTCCCAGGAATCTTAGTTTAAGGGAAACGGCGCACGGAATAAGGCTGTTTCAGGAACCCGCTTCTTTAATCCGAAATAACTTGTCAAAGCTTTCAGAGAATCATGTAATCAAGTTAAAAAATGTCCATGTAGAAGGGGCGGAAGTTAATATTTTCAAGAGGAAGGCTTTTCGTAGTAATTCATATTGGCTTGAAGCGGATATGGAAATTAAGCCCAATTCAGTTGCTGGTTTCAAAATAGCTCAAAAGAAAGACGATGCCGGTAAGCTAATTGAAGAAACAGAGATCGGTTATGATGTGGTTAAGCATCAGCTTTATGTGGACCGCACCCATTCACGAGTTGGAAGGATCAGGGGAGATAAATCAAGACAAACCGCCGATGTGATGGATAGCAACGGAAAAATTAAATTGGAAATATTATTTGATAAATCTTCCCTTGAAATATTTGTCAACGATGGAGAGAAAGTTCTGTCAACCCATGTTTTTCCGGGGAAGGATGCGGATTGGATATCCGCATTTTCAGGGGGTGGAAGTACTTTAATAAAATTTTTTACTATTTGGAATTTATCAAACCTTAAATAGTCAAATTATTGATTGGGTTGATAATCTTCATGTGATATGATGTGTGCTATAATTAAAAAATAGCAAGCCACTAAATATTTTTCCTAATTTCATTTTTTTATAATAAATATATATCCATGTTTAGAAAACAAATTTTATTTACATTTTTTGTATCATTCATTTTTTTATCCTTATTTGCCGATGTAAAACTTCCCGCTGTTATTAATAACAATATGGTACTTCAGCAGCAGTCGTCAGTACCGCTTTGGGGGAAATCTTCGACAAATAAGACGGTTCGAATAACCACTTCGTGGGATAAAAAAAGTTATAAAGCAGCATCAGATAAAAATGGAGAATGGAGAGTGAATGTAACTACTCCATCTGCCGGTGGCCCATACACTATTACTTTTGATGATGGGCAAAAACTTCAATTAACCAACATCCTGGTCGGTGAAGTTTGGGTATGTTCTGGTCAATCCAATATGGTAATGCCTTTAAAAGGTTATCGTAATCAGCCCATCCGCGATGGTAATAATATAACCGCGAATGCTGCTAATTCTAATATTCGACTCTTCCACGTACAACGAGCTGTATCAAATGTGCCGCTCGATGATTGCACAGGCTCTTGGGAAGTTTCCAGCCCCGAAAGCGCTGTGGACTTTAGCGCAATAGGCTTTCAATTTGCTCAACAATTACAGAAAATATTGAATGTACCTATTGGTGTTATTGAATCAGATTGGGGCGGTACACCCATAGAGGCATGGATGAATAAACAAAGCCTGGCATCATTTGCGGCAGTTAAAATACCTGAAGCCAATGATGCTGTTAAAGCCGAAGCACATCGTCCTACTTGTTTGTTCAATGCCATGATTGCTCCACTTACAGGCTATGGTATTAAGGGCTTTCTCTGGTACCAGGGAGAGAATAATGCCAGCACACCAACTGGTTACGACCAACTTATGGCTTCGATGGTGAGCGGGTGGCGTAAATTATGGAACAGCAGTGATACGCTATCCTTTTATTATGTACAAATAGCTCCCTACAGATATCCTACCAACAGAGATTCCATTCCTGTGTTGAGGGAAATGCAGCAGAAAGCTCAAAGCGAAATTCCAAATTCCGGTATGGCAGTAAGTATTGATGCAGGAAATGAATTCACCATTCACCCTGAAAATAAAACAATCATTAGCAAGAGACTTTTATATTGGGCGCTTGGCGACGCTTATCACCAAAAAGGGATTGCGTATGAAAGTCCCTATTACAAGTCCCAGGAGATAAAAGATGGCAGTGCTATTATTACACTATCCAATTCGCCCAACGGATTTACTGCATGGGATAAAAAAATAGAAGGCTTTGAGATAGCAGGCAGCAATAAAAGCTTTTATCCCGCTGAGGCAAAAATAGTAGGCACCACCATTGAAGTGCAAAGTGATAAAGTACCGAAGCCTGTATCTGTCAGGTATGGATTCAGAGATTTTCAACCTGGCAATTTATATAGTAATGAAGGATTGCCCGTAGCGCCTTTCCGTACGGATGATTGGTAATACCAAATTTCCATTATTATAAAAAAATATATGGATAAATATTGTATCGGGGAATGACATTTAGGAAATGTTTTCCTACAGCTTAACTACTCTCTTATAGCATGGGATGGTTAAAAAATATATCCTAATGGCTATTTTAATCAATTTCAAATCTTTTAATAACAAAATATAATTCCATGTTTAGAAAACAAATCTTGTTTGTATTTTTTGTACAACTATTTGCATTATCGCTTTTTGCAAAAGTTAAATTGCCTTCTGTTATCAATAATAATATGGTGCTGCAGCAGCAGTCGTCGGTACCACTTTGGGGTAAAGCTTCAGTCAATAAGACGGTGAGTGTGAGTACTTCATGGGATCGGAAGAGTTATAAAGCAGTGTCAGGCAAAAATGGAGGTTGGAGAGTGAATGTCACTACTCCATCTGCAGGTGGCCCATACACGATTACTTTTGATGATGGTGAAAAACTGCAACTTAAAAATGTACTGATCGGGGAGGTATGGTTAATCTCAGGACAATCTACTATGGTAATGCCCTTGAAAGGGTATCCCAACCAGCCAACACTTGATGGGAATGATATAGCAGCAAATGCAGCTAATTCCCGGATCCGGCTTTTTCGTTTACAAAGAGCGGTATCTAATGTGCCCCTCGATGATTGCACTGCATCATGGGAAGTTGCCAGCCCCGAAAGTGCTGTGGATTTTAGTGCTATAGGTTTTCAATTTGCACAGCAACTGCAAAGAATATTGAATGTACCCATTGGTGTCATTGAGTCAGATTGGGGTGGCACTCGCATCGAACCGTGGATGGATCAGGCAAGCCTTTCATCTTTTCCGGAAATCAAAATCCCTCAGGAGAATGACACCACCAAGGCAGGCCCTAATCGCCCAACATGCCTTTTCAACGCCATGATTGCTCCTGTTACCGGCTATGGTATTAAAGGATTTCTATGGTACCAGGGCGAGAGCAACGGGGGTAAGCCAACAGGATACGATAAGCTGATGGCTGCTATGGTGAATGGCTGGCGCAAATTGTGGAGCAGAGATACGCTGTCATTCTATTATGTACAGATAGCGCCCTTTAGTTATGGTAGTACCAGGGATTCTATCCCTGTATTACGCGAAATGCAGCAGAAAGCTCAAAGCCAAATTCCTTATTCCGGCATGGTAGTCAGTATTGATGCCGGAAATGAATTTACCATTCATCCGGAAAATAAAACGATAATCAGCAAACGACTTTTATATTGGGTGCTTGGGGATGCTTATCACCAAAAAGGTATTGCTTATGAAAGTCCTTATTATCAATCTATGGAAATAAAAGATGGAAGCGCTATCCTTTCCTTCACCAATACACCTAATGGGTTTACTTCCTGGGACAAAAAGATAGAAGGCTTTGAAATCGCTGGCAGGGATAAGTATTTTTATCCTGCTGATGTGAAAATAACAGGAACTCATATTAAGGTACACAATGATAAAGTATCACATCCTGTATCAGTTCGCTATGGATTTAAAGATTTTGCTCCGGGAAATTTGTATAACACAGATGGTTTGCCGGTAGCGCCTTTCCGTACGGATGATTGGTGATTTTGCAAGTTTCATTATAATAAAATAGTACAATCCATTTTCTTTAGCCCGAAGTCTTGGCGGCACGAGTAATGAGTTGGGTATTCAAATAATATAATCTATAAGTTCATATAAAATAAATTATCCGCAGATTTGGCATCCATTAATTTTTGCCCGGGTATGCGTCCAAGGTTTTTCTTTTTCCTATTTGCGGAGAGAGGGGGATTCGAACCCCCGGAGGTTTTGCCTCAACGGTTTTCGAGACCGCCGCATTCGACCACTCTGCCATCTCTCCTAAAGGATAATTAAATAGTATAATAGTAACGAGCAAATTTACGATCTATACAGTACAGGTTATCGTTTACTTCTTTCTTCTTTTAAATTTTAGAAAAAAAAATTCTTGCGAGTTATTAATTAGTGAGGAGATTTTAATGTGGATTACATAACATTGATTCCAATACAATCAGTTGCAGAGATAATTTTATTTTCTATGATATTAAACTTTGTTACTTTTTTTCAGTCAGTAGAAACTAAAATCAAATTAATTCCGTTAATACATTTATGTTAAAAGCTGCCGTTGTTTTAATGACTTGTTGCTTTGTTACTTCTTTTACTGATATTAATGATAACGTAAAAGAAAAAATAAATTGGCTGACTATTGAAGAGGCAACGGCAAAAATGAAAGTAGCGCCTAAACCTGTTATAATTGATTTATATACAACCTGGTGTTATTGGTGCAAAGTAATGGACAAAAAAACATATAGTAATTCAAACGTTGTTTCATATATAAAGGAACATTTTTACGCAGTCAAATTAAATGCTGAATCAAAAGATACTATTCAGTGGGCAAATAAAAGTTTTATTTACGACTCCCGCAATAAAGTAAATGGTTTTGCGTTCTATCTCACAAGAGGCCAGTTAGCATTTCCGAATACAATCATATTCGGAGATTTAAAAGAAGCGCCGGCATCTGTTCCTGGATTTATGGGGCCAAAAGAAATAGAAGTCATACTCAAATATTTTGGAGAGAAAGCATATGAAAAGAAGGATTTTGAAGAGTATGTAAAGAATTTTAAAACAACATGGCGTTAAGCCATTATAAATTATAACAATCTGCGTTAGGCAGATAAAACTCGGTTTTTCATAGGATATTGGATTATAAAAAGGGGTAGATTTCTATCTGGCCCCTTTATTTTTTAAAATAATTCGCATAATGCAACTGTTTCACGGAGATTTTGGTCTTTGATATGAACAAGTTAGTTTATTAAAAATAATAAGTTTATTTCACTAAGAAATCATTAAAAATATAAAGCTGCTTTGCAGTAAACTCGGTTTTTCATAGGATATTGGATTATAACAGGGGTGGATTTTCATTCGGCCCCTTTTTTTATTTTTGCAATTATCATTCGTGAGTGATATTCTGTAAATCTTTTATATTAATCAAAAATTTTTATCTTTGAATAAACTTTTGACAACAGCTTTTTTAGTCATTTTAATAATATCCTGCTGGTCAGCAAAATCACAAAAAGTTCATCGTGGTATTAAAAAGAATGAATATAGAGTCTCCAAAGCAGACTCCCATATCATAAAATATGGAATAGCTAGTTTTTATGCAGATAAATTTCAGGGCCATAAAACATTTAGCGGAGAAATCTACAAAGCAGAAAGTTGTACCGGTGCCTGTAATGGATTGCCTATGAATACGCTGGTTAAAGTCACGAATCTTAAGAACAATAAATCGGTGATCGTAAAAATAAATGATAAGTTGAAATCAAAGAATAAACGGCTCATTGATCTCTCAAAGTGTGCCGCCAAACAACTGGCTTTTATCTCAAGAGGGGTAACAAGGGTTAAAATTGAAGTTTTGGATAAACCACTTGTAAGTCAATAGTTGTAATAAGTTTTTTATTGAGTATTTGCCTATTTAATTATACAACGATCGAACGAAACCTATATTAATTTTTTCTTTGATTCCAAGCGTTTATTTTTGCCTTTATTAATTAGCCCACTATGAAGAAGATACTATTCACATTTCTATCATTAGGATTTTTCTATTCATCCTTCGCTCAAAGTTCAAACGACCATAAAAAAGGTAACAACCTGGGAGTTAGTTTTTTTTTAAATGATTTTAAAACCGCGTCAGCCATACGGGCTAATGGCTTGGTAAAAACACTTCATAGTCAGCAACTGTTTAACCCTGGCAATATGAATCCGGGCGCAGCGATTACTTATCTGAGCGGGTTAAGTGAACATATGGATTTTTCCGGCACTTTAGGTGCTTCACTTCTTGATTATCCTAACAATAATTTCCCCGATGGAGGAAACGATCATCTCCTATTGGAAACTACAGGCTCAGTTAATTTAAAATTGCTCTCAGACCGGTATGCTATAGTTCCTTTTATCGATTTGGGTGTGGGTGCCAGCAACTATAAAAAATATTTTGGGGCATTCGTGCCTATAGGTATTGGTTTGCAGATTAATATTGCAGATGAGGCATTTATTTTACTCAATTCACAATACAGGGTGCCGGTTACAGAAAACACAAGTTATCATTTTTATCATAGTTTGGGTATTGCTGCCAATATTGATAAGGAAAAGAAAGTTGTTCCTCAAAAAACAGTACCGATGCCTGTAATAATTAACGACAGGGATCATGATGGAATTGTTGACAGTCTTGACGCTTGTCCTGACGAGCCCGGATTGGCCGCATTACAGGGTTGTCCTGATAAAGATGGAGATGGTATTGCGGATAAAGACGACAAATGCCCCGATGTGGCAGGGCTTGCCAAATACCAGGGCTGTCCGGTTCCGGATACTGATAAAGATGGAATTAACGATGGAGAAGATAAATGTCCCACTATACCGGGGGTTGCCAGGTACCAGGGCTGTCCTGTACCGGATACCGATAAAGATGGTGTAAACGATGAAGATGATAAGTGCCCCAATGAAGCAGGCCCAGCTTCCAACTTTGGTTGTCCGGTAATAAAGGAAGAAGTGATACAAAAGATAAATATGGCTGCAAAAAATATTTACTTTCAAACAAGTAGTGCAACGCTTCTGCCTAAATCCTTTCAGTCATTAAAAGGAGTTGTAGAGATATTAAAAAGCAATCCTTCTTACATGATCGATGTAAATGGGCATACCGATAATACAGGAGGTGCCGAATTAAATCAAAAACTTTCTGAAAGCCGCGCCAATTCTGTAAAACAGTATTTAACAGAGAATGGTATCGATGAAAAAAGAATCAATTCCAGTGGCTATGGTGACACTAAACCAATCGCGGATAACAAAACCTCGGCAGGAAGGTCCAGCAACAGAAGAGTAGAAATGAACGTAAGGAATTATTAAACGTCCAATCTTTGTAATCGCCTTATTGTGGTTTAGTGTCCTCACAAACCAATTGATTTGTGGGCCTATCGATATAAGATCTGATTGCTGTCCCAGCAACTTCGCAGCCCGATCATTTTGGAAATCTATTGAACAGCTTTTCTGATTTTTATTAGTGTTGTGAGAAGACCTTCTAAAAGATCGAGTCGTAGCATGTTAGCGCCATCGCTTTTCGCTTCTGAAGGGTTGGGATGTGTTTCTATGAACAATCCATCGGCGCCTGCCGCAATTGCTGCTTTGGAAATGGTGCCGATCATTTCTGGATTTCCCCCGGTAACACCGGACGCCTGGTTAGGCTGTTGAAGGCTATGGGTGCAGTCCATAACTACCGGAACTTTATTAGCCTTCATTACGGGAATATTTCTATAATCAACCACCAGGTCGTTGTATCCAAAAGTATTACCTCTTTCAGTAAGCATTACTTTCTGATTTCCTGCCCTGGCAATTTTTTCTACAACAAACTTCATAGATTCTCCATTTACAAACTGCCCCTTTTTTACATTTACGATTTTTCCTGTTTTTGCAGCAGCAAGTAAAAGGTCAGTTTGCCTGCATAGGAAAGCGGGTATCTGCAAAACATCCACGTATTTAGCGGCAATCGCAGCTTCCTCATGCGCATGGATATCGGTGAGGGTGGGTATGGAAAAATGATCGCCGACATTTTTAATTATTTGCAAAGCAACCTCGTCGCCCAGACCGGCGAAAGATGATAAACTGGTACGATTGGCTTTCCTGTAAGATGCTTTGAATATATACGGGATCAGTAATTTTCTACAGATTTCAGAAATTTTATTTGCTACATCAAACACCAATTCCTCGCTCTCCACTACGCAAGGACCAGCTATCAAAAAAAAGTTTTTTTTGTTGTAAGACTGCCTTATAAATAAATCTTCTAAGTAATGGATCATTTGATTTTTTAGGATCAAAGGTATTGGTTTAGCTAAACAGAACTGATGATTGAGATGACTCCGATGGCTAATTATTTTAAACGATTTGACTAAAATACCTGATAACGGCCTACCTCGAATTTGAGATTTTCACTGCCATTATTTGTACTAAAGTAAATCTCACCTGTATTTTTTGCAAACCACCTTTCCTGTGTAAATAATGGGTTTGGATTTCCGGTTAGAAAATATTCATACTTTACTTTTAATACATCAGGAAAATTAAACCCTGGGATAGTGGTAACCGCAACAT
>JBDTIC010000370.1:0-3213 GCA_039936595.1 Ginsengibacter sp.
TTGCTTTTGAAAAGTTAGGAATGGAAAGAGTCGAATTCCGCGCAGATAATAACAATACAAGGAGTATAGCGGCTATGAAATCTATTGGCTGCACGGTAGAAGGAGTACTGCGCAGTCATCAACCCACCCAGGACAACGGAAGACGAAGAGATAGTATTATATTGAGCATATTAAGAAAAGAATGGTTTGGGGAATTAAAAGAAAAGTTGGCGGGTAAATTGACTTGATTGGTGTACCTAACATTTTTCAAAACAAAAAATCATCATGAAAAGAGAACTCACATCCTGGTTCAGTCCCTCACTGGGTAAAGAAATGCCTGTTGCTACATACGGAGACTTCGGCTTTGCCTTATTGCTAATACCTACAGCAGCGGCTGACTATTTGGAATATGAGCGGTTTCAATTGATTGATGCCATTTCTCCTTACATCAACTCAGGAAAAGTAAAGGTATTTTCAATCAACAGCATTAATAACGAAAGCTGGATGAACAATGATATGTTAGGAGAGCACAAAGCCATCCGGCACAACGACTTCAATCAATATGTAATTGATGAAGTAATTCCTTTTATCAAAATGCAGAGTTCTGCGGAGACACCTATAATAACCTGCGGTGCGAGTTTCGGGGCTCTGCATAGTATGAACCTGTTTTTGAAGCATCCTGATATTATTAACGGAGTGATTGCGATGAGTGGAGTTTATAATTTACACGCATATTCCAAAGGGTTTAGTGATGAACAGGTTTTTTACAATTCACCGATGGATTATATGCCTGGCCTTGCCGATAACTTGTACCTTGACCATATTCGCAGCAGCCATCACATTCATATTCTGGCGGGAGAGGGATCTTTTGAAGATCCACAGGCTTCGAGGGATTTTGCCGGTGTGCTTTACAATAAGGGTATAAACTATGAACTGGATATATGGGGAAACGATATGACGCACGACTGGCCTACATGGCGGGCTATGCTGCCTTATTATCTTAAATCCAGATTCTGATTGAATTTTCACGTGCTTTTTGCTTAAAAAATCCAATGGAATTATAGTATATTATCGGGAAAAGCTGCCTGTGAGGTATCTTTTTATTAAAGGAGAGGCGTATTTCGGGAAATCTTAGAGTTAAATTTCCATACTGATGATTTAAATTGTCTCCTCATTCTATTTTGTAAATTTACCCGATGGAAAAAAAATTATTTCTACTGGATGCAATGGCGCTGATCTATCGGGCCTACTATTCCTTAATACGTAGCCCGATCATCACTACCAAAGGCAAAAATACCAATGCCCAGTTTGGCTTTACCAATACCTTATTTGACCTGATCACTAAAGAAAAGCCCACTCATCTTGCAGTAGCCTTTGACACCGCAGCGCCTACGGAACGGCATATAGAATTTGCAGCTTACAAGGCCCAAAGGCAGGAAGTGCCGGAGGATTTGGCAGCCTCTATTCCTGATATAAAAAGAATTATTGAAGGATTCAATCTGCCAGTAGTGGAATGCGATGGGTATGAAGCAGATGATATCATAGGAGCCCTCGCACAACAGGCCGAGAAACAGGGCTACCAGGTTTTTATGGTTACACCCGACAAAGATTTTGGACAATTGGTAACCGAAAATATAAAAATATATAAGCCAGGGTACCAGGGCGGTAAGGTAGAGATCATGGGTGAAAAAGAAGTATGTGAAAAATGGGGCATAAAAAATGTAAAACAGGTGATTGATATTTTGGGGCTTATGGGTGATGCCAGTGATAACATCCCGGGTATAGCGGGCGTAGGTGAAAAAACTGCAGCAAAACTACTGGCTCAATATGAATCGGTAGAAAATGTATTAGCCGATGCAGACAATATTAAAGGTGCACTTGGAGAAAAAATAAGAGCCGGTAAAGAAATGGCGATGTTAAGCAAAAAATTAGCCACCATTATCACAGAGGTTCCATGCAAGTTTCATGAAGAAGATTTCAGAATCAAAGCTTATGATGTAGAATCGCTTAAAGATATTTTTACAGAACTGGAATTCAAAACTTTGGGCAGGAGAATTTTAGGCGAGGAATACAATGTGTTTGTGATGGATAAAACCGTTGTGCAAACTGATCTTTTTAGTAATGTGATGGACGTGCCTGTGTCTAGACCCAAAGAGGAGAAAGTAGCAGAAGAAAAGCCTGGTCTTATTGCTGAAAAAAATATCACTAACACTCCTCATAATTACCATTTGGTGGAAGGTGAAGAGGCAATTGTTGGCCTCGTTGAAAAATTAATGGAACAAAAAGAAATTTCTGTTGACACAGAAACCACTTCAATAGATGCCAATGAAGCGAACCTTGTCGGATTAAGCTTCTCCTTCAAGCCAGGTGAAGGGTATTATGTACCCTGTCCCGACGATGAAGAAATAACCATTCGTATTTTAAATTGTTTCAAACCGGTTTTTGAGGATGATACTAAAACCTGGATTGGTCAGAATATTAAATATGATCTCCTGGTATTGAAATGGTATGGAGTGGAATTAAAAGGGAAACTTTTTGATACTATGCTGGCACATTATGTAATTGAGAGTGAAGGTCGTCGTAACATGGATTTGCTGAGTGCGCAATACCTCGGTTATCTTCCTGTATCCATAACCGAATTGATCGGTAAAAAAGGAAAAGACCAGGCAAATATGCGTGATCTTGAAATTGAAAGGGTGAAGGAGTATGCGGCGGAAGATGCAGATATTACTCTTCAATTAAAAAATGCGTTTGTCCCTCACCTGAAATCAAAACAGGTAGAGAGAGTGTTTGAAGAAGTAGAAGCACCTCTGATAAAAGTCCTTATGGAAATGGAGTTTGAAGGAATGAACGTGGATACGGACTTTTTAAATCTCTATTCAAAAGAACTCGAAATAGAAGCATCAAAATCTGAAGCCACAGTTTACGAAATGGCTGGAATTAAATTTAACCTCGCTTCCCCCAAACAGTTGGGTGAAGTACTGTTTGAAAAAATGCAGATAGGGACTAAAACGAAAAAGACGAAAGGTGGGCAACATGCCACGGGCGAAGACGTTTTGCTGAAATTGGCGAAAGAAAATCCTATTGTAGAGCATATCCTGAATTTCAGGGAGCTTACCAAACTGAAATCTACTTACGTAGATGCCCTGCCTCAACTGATCAATAAAAAAACATCTCGTGTGCATACCTGTTATGGGCAGGCAATCGCGGTCACCGGCAGGTTGAGCAGTACTA
>JBDTIC010000371.1:0-2875 GCA_039936595.1 Ginsengibacter sp.
AGTTCGGGAACCTTATCAGTTTCTTATGCTGCTATCAAAATAATTAAAGAGAAAATTGCGGATCTCAATAATAAAAAGATCCTGCTTGTGGGCGCGGGGAAATTTGGTCATAATATTGGGAAAAATCTAAAAGATTATTTACCCAATTCCGCCCTTTTTTTTAGTAATCGTACAGACAGAAAAGCGCTTGAGCTGGCAGAAGAATGTGGCGGACAATTTGTTCCTTATGATAACGTGGATTCGGCTGTGAATGATGCAGATGTAATTATTATAAGTACTGCTTCGGAGACCTACACACTTTTCCCCTCACTTTTTACCATCCGGAAATCACATTTGATACTTGACCTTTCGGTCCCTAAAAATGTAGATCCTGCTTTACAAAATATAGAAGGGGTGTCTCTTTTAAACGTTGATGAAATTTCAATGATACTGGATAAAACAATATCTCTCAGAAAATCTGAAATCCCAAAGGCGATGTCTGTCATAAATGCCACCATAGAGGAATTGTTAGAGTGGTATCGCAAACGATTGAACAACCAATTTCCAGCCCATGTGAGAGGTAAATTACGCAATATCAATGAAGTCTATTTTTCAAATCAGGCCATCAGAGAAAAGATCCGGAACTCCTGCGTAGTGTAAATTTTTGAGATGTAAATCTCAGCGTTCTCAACTTAACGATGCTGCTGTCATTGACGTCACCGCCACAACTGTTGTTTTTATTTGACGTAGAAAAATCTTCAAAAAGTTTCATCTGTTTCCTTTGCCGTTGTTATACATTTAAAATATTATTATTCATATCCGGTACTCCAACGTTAGCAAGAGGTATCGTTTGTTGAGCAGGCATTTATAAAAGTAAAGGATAAATGATACGCAACGTCCACTACCGTAAGTCTTGTTGGGAAAAAAAGTTACCAGGCACAGCCGGGAGAATCTGGCGCAAACTATGGAGGCTTAATGCCATTACTTGTCATAAGCTTTTCTTACCAACATATTAATATCGCCAAAATGTAATTCTTTTAACTCTTCAGGAGGCAGGGCGTCTTTCACAGGACAAAGCGGATGGGGCTCAATAATTTCTATCCCTTTATATTGTAAGGCTGTTCTCCATTCCCAATCTACCCATTTTGATTCTTTTGCGGATGGCGACCAGAAAAGAAGGAAAGATTCTGTAGACAAGATTTGATCTTGTAATCTTGCTTTCCACTCTTCTCCCGGGTGAAGGGAAAGGCAATCCATAAAAATGTCCACACTGTTTCTTTGAATTTCAGAAACCCGGTCAAGCACCCTTTGCCTATCTTCAGAAGCATAAGAAGCAAAAGCTTTCCTAATGGGTTTGATAGTAACTTTTTTACGTGACGCATCGGAGACCTCATCTACAATATCCAGGTCGATTCTTATTTTAGCAATAATAAATTCTGAGATGAACACGTCAAATTTTAATATCGTTGTTGTTTCAGGCGCATCCTCTACTACTTGTACATCGAAATCTAACATGTTCACACTACCTTCCCATGTGAAATAGTCTTCAGTAGGAGTAACCTTTAAATATTTTCCATGGAGAACCACTTTTATTTTGGTTCCATTTTCCCATTTATACTTGTTTGGCCCCTTATGAAAGTTGGAATGAGGGCTCATTTTTTGCAAGGTTGATTCTATTTCTTTTTCCAAACTTTTTATGTAAGCAACAAATCTCGCTGTAAACTCATCTCCTTTTTTTACAAATCCTGGTGAGGAAGCCGCAAGTAAAACCGAATCATCTTCTGGTGTTATAAGAAATGAGTCATTTTCTAGCGGAAGGAAGTCATGAAGGGAATGTTCAGACGAGCCTCGTAAACTTGCAACCGGCGGTGATCTCAATTGTGCTTTTCGTTTCAGATAATTTTCTATCTCGTCTTTTATATATGTTAGCTTTAGTTCTTCAGATAAATCTTTCAACAGTTGGATAATTTTTCCTTTGTTTTCTTCTGATCTCTCTTTGGGATAATATTTATTTAATCCATCCACCAGCGTATCAAAATTTTCATCTTTCAATTCATTGTTTTGTATGAGTAATTTGCAAAGCAGTTGAATAAACATCCAGGCTCTGCTATCTTCAATTTTATTTTGATCAATAAGCTTTGCAGTTTCCGTTAATCTTGTATACTCTTTGCTATTTTCAAAAAGGTATTGTGTTAGCGTATATTCAGAATCGTCTTTATACCAGTGTGTTTTTTTATATAGCTCATGATGGTCAATCAATCTTTGTATCTGACCTGATAAATTATATTCATTAGTGGTACAGAATATTTTGAGGGCATCTGAAAATTTTATTGCCTGCTCAATAAAAAATATTTTCTGATTATCTTTCGAAACATTAGCTAGATTAAAAAATAGGGTAATAAGCTCTGTCTTTTTATCAGGTGCCAGTTCCCCGGCTTTTTGCATGAGCTGAACCACCAAATCAAAATCCATCTGTCTTAATCCTGATAATGCTTTAACGCATGCGGTGTAAATCGTAAATGTTTCTCCATCTTGTTTTATGGCTTCATCTTTAGCATTAAGTACAAAGGTGGTTACCACCATATTAAATTCATGAGTGTTTTGCCGGTAGCTCCGAATTGCTTTTTCAGCAAAGGTTATGGCTTTCAAGGGGTCATTATAATGATGATTGAGCTGGCCGAGTGCAAGCATTCTCTCATCCGAATCTATTGAATCGAGTTGCAGGATTGCCTCTAGTTGTTCCATAACATAACCCTGTTTATCCGGGGAAATCAATATCATTGTTTGTGCAGAAATGAACATTAAATGGCCCAACTGTTGCTTTTGTACCCTGCTATAGACATCTGCAATATCAAACCTGGCATTTACTATTGCCTCTGCAAATATTATCGGCGAC
>JBDTIC010000372.1:0-2834 GCA_039936595.1 Ginsengibacter sp.
CATACAGTTTTTGTCGCCATAATTTATTTGTAAAAAATAGGATTTCTAAATCAGATCCGAACGTATTTTGTACAGATCCTTCAATTGTTTTGTGGCTTTTTGTGGATTGCCTTAAGTTTAAAAATAGCCATAACGATTCGAAAGCAAAATGGAGCTTTTGTGTTGTGCCGGTAGATGATCATTCAAGTCTCTTTCTGGAGAATAAAGGGTTACCGAAAAGGACATGTGTGATATGCGACTCAAACCGACAGTCTTTGGACTTATTAGTAATCTAAGTTGAATCCTTATAATTTGAAGGAGGTGAAACAACTGCCATGGATGGCACGGGAGTAAGAACTAATGGATGTTTCCGGAGTTTCTGTTGTTATACAAAAATGGTTGGAAGGGTGCGGGTTTTAACATTATTTACAATTGTCAAAAAACTCTGAATTTTTATTGTTACATGATTCGTTTATTTATTATTTCGAGAAATAATTTAGAAACAACTGGTAAGATTTTTGCCATAATTACAGAATAAACTCACTTTAATCGGCTATGCAACAACAAGAAAAAATTACGAATATCATCATCTCAAATCTTTCTGAACTTTTAAAAAAGGGGAATGCCCATGTTTCGTTGGACGATGCATTACACGGAGTTTCATTTGATTTATCCGGAAAGAAAATTCCAGGCTTGCCTTATAGTATCTGGCAGTTGGCAGATCATATTCGTATCGCTCAAAGGGATATACTTGAATTTTCACGCAACGCAAAATACGTATCCCCGGAATGGCCCGATGGATATTGGTCATCAGAGATAAGCGCGCAATCAGATTCTGAGTGGCAAAAATGTATTGACCAGATAAGATCAGACAGAGATTCTTTTATTGAATTACTATCTAATGCAAAGGAAGGTATTTACGCGCCTTTCGAACATGGAGATGGACAGAGTTTGTTGAAAGAAGCTTTAGTATTAGCTGATCATAATAGTTATCATACAGGAGAAATAATAATATTAAGGCGTTTGCTCAATGATTGGGGCAATTAAAAGCAGCTAAAACTTTTATGGGAGAGAATTTTTAATTATTTCCCGAAGAGCTAAAATATCAAAAGGCTTTTTCAAAAAGCCGGTGGCATTTACTCTTTTGCTAATTATTTCTATTTGATCATTTGCGGAAAATAAAATGACGGGTATGTGCTTTGTAGAAGAGTTTTCATGTATGGTCTTTATAGCATTTTCGCCACCAGCCTCTGGTATCCACAAGTCCATAAGAATAATATCGGGCTTGATCATAGAAATGTCTTCAATGACGCTGTTACAATTGGATAAAGTTTCAACCTGATAATTCTGTAATTCAAGAATTACCCTACACACCTTTAATATTTCGATGTCATCATCATAAATTAAAACACATTGTTGCATATTACCCGTATTTTAAATTGAAAAATGGTGGTAAATTTTTCTCTGATTTTCCATACATAAGGGTCCAGCTTGATTCAGGTAACTCCCACGAACACTAATTACTTCCTCAGGTTCACAATAATCATTGATTAAATTAAATACGATGCAAAGATGAAATAGGTTGTTGCAGGTATTTATTCACAGTTAGTTTTATTAATAGTAGTTGGTTAATGTTTCACCTTTGAAGTTATACACAAAGTAAATAAATTGTTCTAAGATTAGAAAAGAAATTTCGTAGGATCTAAACTGGACCAAAATTACTAAGGGAAAATCGCATAATATAAATGCATTAATTTGGTTTATTAGTTTACAAAAAAACTATGGCAGGGTATTTTTCGTAAGTCAAAGTATTGACAACCCGTAAAATAACCCTATGAAAACAGGTAATGGAACCATGGGAATCCTAGAAAGTTTGATTTTGATCAATGGCGATCGGATTAGGATGTATCAGAAAGCGTTAAAAGCCATCACCGGCAATTCTTCATACGAATCCGTATTTAAGCGTATGATTCAACAGAGCATTAATAACCGCCACAAACTAATTGGTTTGAGAGAAGGTAGAGGAGTCGAGGATAATCCAATCACCGATTCAGGTCACATTTACAAGCAGTGGACGAATGTTAAGTCAAAATATAAGGGAAATGCTGCTGTTTCTTCTCTCGAAATTTGTGAGTATAATGAACAAGCAGCAGAAGCGGCATACACCAAATCGCTTGATTTATCTATTAATTTAACCCAGGAGATCAGAGAAGTAATTAAGCTGCAAAAAGAGGAGTTAAAAGAATCACATGATCTGATAAAAATAAAATGGGCTGTGGAAAAGTTATTAATATCAAAATAATAAAGCGACTGAAAATTAGAAAACTATTATTGGGGCGAGCGGAGATAGTTTTTTCCGCATAAAGCTTTGAGCTTACAATAATATCATTTTATTACGAAAGCGGGCAACCAATTACCACAAGTTCTTATCGTCTTACCTCCCGGCATTCTAAAAATAAAGGCCTGCTATTTTTAAATTCCTATATTTGGAAAACATTCTTTGCTTATGAATCAGGATGTCCAAAATCAAATTAGCGACATTTTATTACTTCAACAGATGGAACAGGGAAGCACCCGTTCGTTTGATGTATTATTTGAAAAGTACTGGCAGCAGGCCTATTCAGATGCTTATAAAAGATTGAAAAGCCATGATGATGCAAAAGATATAGTACAGGAAGTTTTTACTCATATCTGGATCAACCGGCAAACCACACACATTGAAAATTTACCGGCCTATCTGCATGTAGCCATTCGTAACAGGGTACTAAGATTTATCAGTAAGCAGAAGACCACTCATTCGTTCTTTGAGATTCTTGACACTATTGCCGAAAAAAATTCGTGTGCTGATTCACCAC
>JBDTIC010000373.1:0-4328 GCA_039936595.1 Ginsengibacter sp.
CAAACTCCCCGACTTACGGTACCATTTTCGGAGATCGTTTTTGAAAGTTCATACCCGATAATGCAATATCTTTTT
Source organism: Ginsengibacter sp. (assembly GCA_039936595.1). Classification (GTDB taxonomy): domain Bacteria; phylum Bacteroidota; class Bacteroidia; order Chitinophagales; family Chitinophagaceae; genus Ginsengibacter. Next base: position 76 of record JBDTIC010000373.1, read on the forward strand.
GGTGATACCTCTTTCGTCAGAAAATTAAAAGATTTTTCAAAAGCGTCTCTGCCATAAAAATCATCCGCATTGATTACCGCGAACGGTTCACGAATTACATTTTTCGCACAAAGCACCGCATGAGCAGTTCCCCACGGTTTTTTTCTCTCGTCAGATACCAGAAAACCCTCTGTAAATGAATCCATTTCCTGTGTTACATACTCAGTTTCAATCTTACCCTTCAGCTTAGATTCAAATAAATTTTTAAATTCCTCTGCAAAAGACTCCCGGATAATAAAAACTACTTTACCGAATCCGCTTCTTATTGCATCATAAATAGAATAATCAATAATAGTTTCTCCATTGGGGCCAAACGGATCCATCTGTTTAATGCCGCCGTAACGGCTTCCCATGCCTGCTGCTAAAATTAGAAGAGTCGGTTTCATACTTGATAAATTAAATTTAGAATAAAGGTTTATAATTAAATTGCTGCGAAAGTAAGCAAGAAAGATTTATGCCAAAATCGCAATGGAAAATATATTGACACATATTGGGCTTAAAGTGCCGGTGATTTCTGAATTGGAAAGAGCGACTTACAAAAACAAACATCTAAGAGTTTTAATGTTGAGACTTGACGATATCCATCCTGTAATTTCCGGGAATAAAATTTTCAAGCTTTATTATTTTTTAGATGAAGCTCTTAAGTCATCTCATAAAAAGGTGATCACTTTTGGGGGTGCTTTTTCTAATCATCTTGCAGCTACTGCCCTCGCCTGTAAAAAAATGAATTTAAAAAGTATTGGAATCGTTCGCGGCGAGAGGCCCGTAGTGCTTTCCCATACTCTATTATTTTGCTTACACCATGGCATGCATCTTGAATTTATAAGCCGGTCTAATTTTAAAAAAATCAATAATGAAGAGTTTTTAAAAGATCTAAAAAATAAATATGGCGAACACGTTCTGATCCCCGAGGGTGGCTTTTCAATAATGGGAAAAGAAGGTGCTGCACTGGTTACACGAACCTTTGACGATAGTGATCTTACTCATATTTGCCTGGCGGTAGGTACGGCAACCACTTTTGCAGGAATAATTGATGGAATCAAAGATCACTGTGAAGTTATAGGAGTAAGTGCTTTGAAAAACATGAATGATATTTCCTGTCGTCTACATGCTCTGAAAGTTAATTCTTCAAAAAAATATGATTATATCGAGGGGTACCATTTTGGTGGGTATGCAAAGAAAACCGGAGAACTGATTTCCTTTATGAATCAATTTTATCTGCAATATAGAATTCCATTAGATTTTGTTTACACAGCTAAAATGATGTTTGGTGTTAACGACCTTGTTGAGAAAAACTATTTCCCGCCGGGTTCCCGTATTCTATGCATTCACACAGGAGGATTACAGGGTAATCAATCGTTACCTAAAGGAATGCTTATTTTTTAAAAGAAAAACCCGGAAAGCATTTAATTCTTTCCGGGTTCATTCATACTTTCTTTTATAACTACTTTAAATAAAGTGAATCCATAGTTTCTCCGCAATGAAGCATCGCCGATTTATATTCAGGATGAGTTTTACCAAGATAAGGATTTAATATCTCGGAAGTATTACTCAGCCAATTGGCAGGCTTATCTTCGCCAAAAGCCATCGGGCAGTTTTGCCAATAAAGTTTTCTTCCTTCATACCCTACCGTCTTTAAAAAAGGATATAAATTTTCAGACACCATACTGAAATCATGTCGCATTTCCGTTATATCATTATCCTGAAGTATTGGACTTGCGTTGGCTTTTATATCGCTTATGTTTTGTTGCATTGCCATTGATATAGACGAATCCTTTTTTTGTAGCTCGTTGAGATTAAGGCTGTCTATTGACGCAATAAATTGAGAAGTTTCTGATCTTATTGCTACAGTATCTCCATCTACGAAGGCATTTTTCATATTCATATATGCACCCATAATACCAGCTATCCTTTGATTGAATTCCTCAGAATGCTTAGCAACTGCATCGGTCTGAGGTTCATTTATGGTAGCAATGCTACTTTCTTTTTTAAAAAACAGAAACCATACACCCAGTAAAATAATTATTAAAAAAATAATGGCTAATACTCTCTTCATTTTAATTATAAATTTGGTGAATCAATGTAAAGTTACCTACTTATACTAATTTCCCCAACCCCTCTTTCATCCTTTTAAATGCCTCTTCAATATTTTCAAGGCTATTGGCAAATGAAATTCTGATAAAGCCAGGTTGGCCAAAAGCATCACCTGAAACAGTGGAAACATGGGCCTCGCCTAAAAGATACATACACAGATCGTCCGAATTAGTAATTTCATATTCTCCATATTTTTTACCAAAATAATGCGTCACATCTGGAAATATATAAAATGCACCCTGTGGTTCTACACATTTTACATCAGGCAGTTCTTTTAATAATTCTTTTATCCTGTCTCTGCGTACAGTAAATTGTTTCACCATATCCATAGTAGCGGTAAGAGGTGAATCAAACGCCGTGATGGCTGCCCGTTGTGCTATTGAATTGGTGCCACTTGTAAATTGCCCCTGTATTTTTTCGCATGCTTTGGCGATTTCCGGATGGGCCGCGATGAATCCTAATCTCCATCCGGTCATTGCAAAGCCTTTGCTGAGTCCGTTTACAACAATTACGCGTTCTTTTATGGAATTGAATTGGGCAATGCTTTCATAATTTCCGCCATCATACGAATAATTAATATACTCGTAGATTTCATCGCTGATGATAAATACATTAGGATGTTTTTCAAACACCTTTGCAAGGGCCTCCAGTTCATCTTTAGTATATACAGCGCCTGTGGGATTGCAGGGGCTAGAAAAAATAAAAAGTTTGGTTTTTTCAGTGATCGCATTTTCGAGTTGTTCAGGCGTCATTTTAAATCCACTTTCAGGAGTTGTATTTACAAAAACGACTGTACCTCTGGCAAACCTGGCAAGCTCTGAATAAGTTACCCAATAAGGTGTAGGTATAATTATTTCGTCGCCCTCATCAAGTATACTTATTATGATATTGGCAAGACTATGTTTGGCCCCTGTACTTACCACTATTTGATTGGGTGTATATTCCAGGGCATTATCCCTTAATAACTTTTTACATATAGCCTCTTTAAGTTCAGCATATCCAGCTACGGGAGTATAATGGCTCCAGTTCTCATCAATGGCTTTTTTTGCGGCATTTTTAATATGTTCGGGGGTATTAAAGTCCGGTTCGCCCAGGCTGAGGTCAATTACATTAATGCCTTTGGCTTTTAATTCCCTTACCAGCTTAGCCATTTTAAGTGTTGCAGATTCATTAAATCTTGATAAAATAGAAGAAAGTTGCATTTGAATTTTTTTTTAATCTGCGCAAAAATACGTTATAGATTGTTTGCTTGAAAATGAATACGTCCAGAATTTTAAAAATCGGAGAAAACGCTACTGGTTGTTAGATTAAGAAATAATAAATACGGAATAAGCATTGCTTATTTATTGAAAAAATTTAAACAAAATGAAGTCAAATGTCTTTTTGTGTTTCATAGTGAAACATCGGTAAAATCCTGAAAAATTTTAACAGCAAAACATTATCTTTGCCAACTTCTAAAAATTAAATCAAGATATGAAACTGAAAGGTTTGGTGTGGTTCTTTGCCATTGTACTTATTCTCATTTCCGTTTATCAACTTTCTTTTACCTGGGTGGTCAACAGCCATGAAAGTAAGATGAAGGCTAAAGCTATAAAATTTGTAAGCCAGGGACACCCTGGCATATCCGGAGACGAAAAAGATGCACTTGTTCGTGAAACGTTCCATCATTACCTGGATAGCACCAGGGATGAAAAAATATATCCGTTATTAGGAACTACTTATCAGAAATCTAAAGAAAATGAACTGAGCCTCGGCCTTGACCTACAAGGCGGAATGAGCGTTACCTTAAATGTAAGCCTCGATGGCCTTCTGAAATCATTAAGTAATAATCCTAAGGATCCACAGTTATTAAAAGCGCTCGCCACAGCCAATGCTCAAAAAATCACGAGTGATCTTGATTATATTACCCTGTTTGGAGACGCTTTTAAACAGCAAAATCCGGGAGTAAATCTTTCCACGATTTTTGCAGGCGCCGGCAAGACCGTTAAAATTTCAGATAACGATCAGGCTGTTTTAAGTAGCCTTCAGGCAACAGAAAACAACGATCTATCTGAAAGTATGGCTTTGCAGCGCATTTTCGGTGCTTCTGTTCCTGATTTTAGTTCGACAAAAGCGTTTAC
>JBDTIC010000374.1:0-4809 GCA_039936595.1 Ginsengibacter sp.
AATGCCCGAACTTTTTAATAAACCATACTTTTACAAACTGTGTCAATACGCAATAGCTAACCAGAATAAGTATCAAAAAAGGAAAATAACTAAATGGTAATGGCTGCATTTTAAAGGCATCTGCCAACGGCGCAATAAAAGGAATGACAATGCCAATCACCATTATCAAGGAAGTAAGCGCTACCACTGGCGCTGTGGCCCAACTTTGAATAAAAGGAACTTTTTTTGTGCGAATCATGTGCACAATCAATGTTTGCGAAAGCAGGCCTTCCACAAACCATCCTGTTTGAAACAAAGACTGGTGTTCTGGTGAATTGGCTTTGAAGAAAAAGAACATTAAAGCAAACGTAGCGTAATCAAAGATGGAACTGGTGGGGCCGATAAAGATCATAAAACGCTTTATACCGGACGCATCCCATTTTTTGGGTTTTTCAATATATTCTTCATCCATACGATCCCAAGGAATAGATATTTGCGATATGTCGTACAAAAGATTTTGCACCAATATCTGGATAGGAAGCATGGGCAGAAAAGGTAAAAAAGCGCTGGCACCCAACATGCTGAACATATTGCCAAAGTTACTGCTGGCAGCCATTTTGATATATTTTATGGTATTGCCAAAAGTTCTTCTACCATAAATAACACCGATCCGAAGTACCATCAAATCTTTTTCTAGTAAAATAATATCAGCGCTCTCTTTTGCAATATCGGTAGCGTTGTCAACTGAAATACCTACATCGGCTTCACGTAACGCAGCGGCATCATTAATGCCATCTCCCATATAGCCTACTGTATGCCCTTTTACTTTCAATATTTTTATTATCCGGCTTTTTTGCGAGGGACTGAGCTTTGCAAAAATGCTGATATCATCGATTCGTTCAGTCAATTCTGCATCGGTAATTTTATCCAGTTCATTACCCATTGCAATATTGTTTATAGGTATCCCTACATCTTTGCAAATTTTTTTGGTTACGACTTCATTATCACCGGTTAATACCTTCAACTCCAGGCCTAACTTATGCAATGCTTCTATAGATGGCTTTGCGGATGGCTTCGCAGGATCAAGAAACCCAATAAAACCAGTCAGTATCATATCTTTTTCATCATCCACAGAATAAGTCAATTCACGATTATCAAACTCCCTGATGGCCACTAATAAAACTTTTAGACCATCTTCATTTAACTTCCGCGAAGTATTTAAAACGATATTCCGCATAGTATCATCCATCGGAATCACTTCATCTTTCTCGATATGCAGTTCTTTATCTTCACCGGGATCGAAGGCGTGAGAACATAAATCCAGCATTTCTTCTACAGCCCCTTTGCAAATCAGCAGGTGTATTCCATCGTGCTGCTTCAGTATCACCGACATTCTCCTACGCTCAAAATCAAAAGGGATTTCATCTACCTTCACATAATTTATATCTGCATTTAAATGCTCAAGTATTTCCGCATGCTCCAAAACTGCTGCATCCATTAAATTTTTTAACCCTGTTTGATGAAAACTATTCAGGTAGGCCCATTTCAATACCTCTTCATCTCGTTCGCCTAAAATATTCAGATGACTTTCTAAAACTATTTTGTCAATAGTTAATGTACCTGTTTTATCCGTGCAAAGAATATCCATAGCGCCAATGTTCTGAATGGCGTTTAAGCGTTTTACAATTACCTTTTTTTTGCTCATACTAAGCGCGCCTCGCGCAAGATTCGTTGTAACGATCATTGGCAACATTTCAGGTGTTAATCCTACTGCGACAGCTATGGCAAACAATAACGCTTCTAACCAATCCTGTTTTACCAATCCATTGATTAAAAAAATGAGCGGAACCATCACCAACATAAAACGAATCAGCAGTCGGCTTACACTATTCACGCCTTTGTCAAAACTTGTTTCAGCACGCTTTCCGGTAAGCGATTTACTGATAGAGCCAAAATAAGTCTGGTCGCCTGTATTAACTGCAATTACAGATGCAGCACCGCTTACTACATTGGTTCCCATAAAACAAATATTCTCCAGTTCCAAAAGCGATTTTGTACCTGCGTCCGGCACATCCAATTCTCTTTTCTCAATGGGCAATGCTTCGCCGGTAAGTGTAGCTTGGCTTATAAATAAATCTTTGGATTCCATAATGCGGCAATCAGCAGGAATCATATCGCCGGCAGAAAGAAACATAATATCTCCCGGTACTATTTCTTGAAGGTCAAGTTCCTTTTTACCTTGTGCTTCACGTAAAACCAAACTGGTATTCTTTATCAAACTTTTCAATTGCTCAGCGGCCTTATTGCTTCTGAACTCCTGCCAGAAACGTAAGAAAGAGCTAATCAAAACCAGGACAGAGACCACAATTACTGTATTGTAATCACGTTCTCCGGGTGCCGATGTAAGTACATCCGTTATCATGGACACAACAGCAATCGCCATTAATATTCCCGTAAAAGGATTCGCAAATGCAAACAACAACTGAACATACCAGGCTGGGGCTTTTTCATGCGCCACTTCATTCAATCCAAATTCTTTTTGTCTTTGTTCCACTTCCTCCAGGGTTAATCCTGACACCCTGCTATCAAGCATCGAAAGATAAAAATTCTTATCACTTTTAGATGCTGTTTTAAGTCTTCCAGCGGCGTCATTTTTTAATCCTGTCGAGGATTCTTTTCTTTTAGAAGGAATTTGCTGTATTACTTTAGCTGATGCTTCTTTTATCATACCCAGTTTTTATTTTTACCGATTAAGAATATCCTGGTTTCTTATTATACGGTCAAAAAGACCAGACAGAGAATAGGATAAAGCGGATTGGACTTCTTTTGATATTTGGTTTTCAAAAGTAAAAGTTCTTAGCGGGTTTCAGAGCAATTTGTTTTTCTGGATAAATTGCATACACTATTCGTTTCTGTTATATTTGCATCCGCCACAACGAAGTCCGATTTTCTATCTACTAAAAGACGCATTTAATCCAGGCGGGGATTTTGTGAAGGACATTTCCAAAAAGCCACTTTTACGGTTGGCAGAGGAAGTGCGGAACTGGAAATCAGCAATTTTTGCATCATATTTTCTGTAATGAAATGTTAAGAGCAGATCATATCCTAAATTGAATTCATGCAAGCATGATCGCCATCAATTTAAAAAATGATTATAATCAATAATAATAAACGAATAATATTCTAATTTTAAATTTTATTAAAATTAAATCAATGAAAAAAGTAATTAGAATTGTATTAATTATCTTATTAACAGCTTTAATAGTAATTCAATTTTTCAGGCCTGCAAAGAATGCAGGTGAAGAAATCGCTGCCAATCAAATTACGGCCGTGCAGGAGGTGCCGGACAATGTGCAGCAAATCCTTAAAGTTTCCTGTTACGATTGCCACAGTAACACCACTCATTATCCATGGTATTCAAAAATTCAACCCGTAGCCTGGTTTCTTAATGACCACATTATAGAGGGAAACAAAGAAGTAAACTTTTCGATATTTGCTACTTATCCTATTTACCGGCGCTATAAAAAATTTAAAGAAATAGGAAAAGAGGTAAAAGATGGGGATATGCCCCTCTTTTCTTACACATTGCTTCATCGGGATGCGGCGTTAAATGCGGATCAAAAATTATTGATAGAAAATTGGGCAGCTAATGCGATGAAGGAAATGGAAACGAAATATCCGGCAGATAGCTTGGTAAAACCTAAATAATTGACAAATTTTGCTTTATCATATAGAAACTGACCTGAATTTCGTGTTAGTATGACCATCATCATATATTGAATGCCTTTATTCAGCTATTTTTGAAAAATTGAAAAAGATTTTCGCCATATCGATCCTCCTTATTTATTTGTTTTCAACAACTGAACTATCTCAATTGCTGAAAATACCTTTGCTGGCAGAACATTTTATAGAGCATAAACAAGAAGACCGCCAGCTTACTTTATGGCAGTTCTTATACATTCATTATGCTATGGGAGATGTACACGATGCAGACTACGATAAGGATATGAAATTACCTTTTAAAACCCACGACAATTGTGTGGCGTCTATTATAAATGTTTATCTGCCTTCTCAAAAGGTTGTTATTACAAAACCTATTCAGTTTATTAAGAATCAACATTACAAAACGCAGGAACCATTTCTTCAATCCACATTCCTCTCCAACATTTGGCAACCGCCAAGAATTTGCTAATCATATTTTAATCAGGTCATACCTAACAAAAATGTCTGTTGGGTAGAAATTTATTTTTCATTAAAAAATGATTATAACAAAATTATGCTTAATAAAATCATAGAATTCTCAATAAAAAACAAACTGATCATCGGGCTCTTTGTGCTGGGACTGATTGGCTACGGAAGTTACCAGTTTACCAAACTGCCTATTGATGCGGTTCCTGACATTACCGACAACCAGGTGCAGGTGATTACCATCGCACCATCATTTGGTGCCACAGATATAGAAAGACTGGTGACTTTCCCGGTAGAACAGGCCAACAACAACATTCCCGGATTAAAACAAATTCGTAGTTTTTCCAGATTTGGGTTGTCACTGGTTACCATTGTATTTGATGATAAAACAGATATTTACTGGGCACGGCAGCAGGTAGCGGAGCGTTTGCAACAGGTGCAGGCCCAAATTCCAAAAGGCATCGGTAATCCTGAACTGGGGCCGGTTACGACTGGTTTGGGAGAAATTTATCAATATGTAGTTCGTCCAAAAAAAGGTTACGAACATAAGTATGATGCCACCGAATTGCGCACCATACAGGATTGGATAGTCAGGCGGCAATTATTGGGTGTAAAAGGTGTTGCTGAAGTCAGCAGCTTTGG
>JBDTIC010000375.1:0-4168 GCA_039936595.1 Ginsengibacter sp.
GCTTTTTTTGGATTCGGAAATTTACTTCTCAAAATAAAACGGGCACGACTGCCAAGACCGGAATATGCTTCCCCTTTTATTGTAGTTCTTGGCGTATTGGGAGTATTGATTGCATTGTATGGTAATATAAAAATTCGCCCGGCTTATCTTGTCGTTTTTCTGCAATATTTTATTCCTGCTATTCTTATTATATACATGTTTTTAAAGAGAAAAGTAGTTATCCACTATATGCTGGTATACGCCAATTCTGTTTTTGATAAAATTCAAAAAGCCTCTCTTTTCAGCAGGTTTCATCTTACCAAAGAAATGCGGAGGCTTACCAGGCAACCATTTGTTTATTTTACCAAGGGAGATAATATTGCTATACTTAATAAGGTGATACAGTATGTACAGGAAAACGAGATTACTCAAAAATTGAAGATTGTGACGGTTCTGCAAAAAGAACAGAAATTAAATAAGATTTTCGAGCGTGACTTCCAGGCACTGGACCGCGCTTATCCTGATATTAAAATTGAATATATCCAGGTACCTGGAGTCTTCGGACCTGAAATAATTGATAAATTAAGCCGGGATTGGAATATCCCACACAATTTTATGTTCATTGGATCTCCCGGTGATCGTTTCCCACATCGGCTTTCTGATCTGGGTGGCGTAAGATTAATTATATAGAAAGTTTATTTATTACCTACTTTGTTTTATTTGGTATTAAGTTTTTGGTAACCACTAATCGAAATGAATACTAAACCCTCTAATAGTCTATTAAAGCTAACTATAAGTGCTTTGGGCGTTGTGTTTGGCGATTTAGGTACCAGTCCACTTTATTCCCTGAGAGTTTGCTTTTCGGGTACCCATGGTCCTGAAGTTTCAGACCAAAACATCTATGGCATTTTATCTTTAATATTCTGGTCTTTAATTCTTGTGATCAGCATAAAATACCTGGCATTAATTTTAAGAGCGGATAATAATGGCGAGGGTGGAATATTAGCATTAATGGCGTTGGTTTTGCCCAATAAAAAAAACAGGAGATACGTAGTGATCCTTGCTATGGGCTTATTTGGCGCGGCTTTGCTTTATGGGGACGGGATGATCACGCCGGCTATTTCCGTTTTGAGCGCTGTAGAAGGATTACAAATTGCCACACCCTTTTTTGAACCTTTTATTATTCCAATCACCGTATTAATCCTCTTTGTATTATTTTACTTTCAAAAAAAAGGTACATCAAGTGTTGGAATGATTTTCGGCCCTCTTATGTTGGTATGGTTTTTATCGATGGCTCTTCTCGGTATTAATTCAATTGTAAAAGATCCATCAGTATTACATGCTTTGAATCCATATTATGCTTTTCATTTTTTTCAGTTGAATGGATTAAGTGGCATGGTTATTTTAGGGGCAGTTTTTTTAACGCTTACGGGTGCAGAAGCCTTGTATGCAGATTTAGGCCATTTTGGAAAAAAGCCGATCCGGATGGCATGGTTTTATCTTGCATTGCCTTGCCTTGTTTTAAATTATTTCGGTCAGGGGGCATTATTGTTAGAAAATCATAATTATATAACCAATCCATTTTTTTATTTAGCCCCACATTGGGCCTTATATCCGGTAGTAATACTCGCAACCGTAGCGACAGTTATTGCTTCTCAGGCAGTAATTTCCGGTGCCTTTAGCCTCAGCTACCAGGCAATACAATTAGGTTTTATGGCTCGTTTTAAGATTGTGCATACTTCAGCGGATGAAAAAGGGCAAATTTATGTTCCGCAATTGAACTGGATATTATTTTTCGCAACAGTTTGGTTGGTTGGTTCATTTAAAACCTCGGATAACCTGGCTGCTGCTTATGGCGTAGCGGTGAGCACTACGATGGTAATTACTACACTTCTTGCATTCGTCGCAATGAGAAAACTGTGGAATTGGAGCTTGCCGGCGGCAGTTTCTGTAGTTGTATTTTTCTTAATTATTGATTTATCTTTTTTTGCCGCTAACATAGTAAAGGTTCCCGAAGGAGGATGGGTTCCACTGGCTGTTGCGGGATGTATTTATTTTATGATGACGACCTGGCATCGGGGTAAACGAATGATGAGTATCAGAATAAATAAAATAACTGATCCACTTGAAAAGTTCATAACGTATTATGAGAAAGAGGCAGAATCCATAGTAAGCGGAACGGCAATTTATTTAACGAGCAATCCTTATGGAACACCTCCGGCACTATTTTATAATTTAAAACATAATAAGATATTACATAAACACATAATAATTTTGAGCATTGAATTCGACCAGGTGCCGTACGTAGATTTATTGAAGAAAGCGAGCATTACTAAATTAGATAACTACAGTACTCTTATTGTTATTCATTACGGATATATGGATATTACCGATATACCTGAAGCTTTGCAAATTTTAAGCAAAGAGCACATCGAAATTGATCTTGAAAATGCCATTTATTTCCTGGGAAGAGAATCAATAGTTGTAACAAAATATACGGGCATGTCCCCCTTTAGGGAAACTTTGTTTGAATATTTGGGAAGAAACTCTGCTCGCATAACAACCTACTTCAATTTGCCCTACAGCCAGGTGTTTGAAATAGGTTCCCGTATTAAGTTGTAAAATTCCAAGGTCTTAAATGGATGCCAGTTTCTTCCATGTAAGGTCACAAGAGTCAGTTCTTCTGAATTTCAGAATATGCACACTTCCGTGAGCATGCAAATCATTGAATATCGAAAGGTCAATCTCAGGAAAGTGTCCTAATGCTAACGCAGCCTAAGTGGAAAGAAGGGAGAAGATCTTAAATAGAAGACTGCCCTTTTAATGTAAGTTCGTAAAAATCAGTTCTTCGGTCTTTCAAATTACGTACACTTCCATGAGCATGCAATTCATCAAGTAATGAAAGGTCGACATCAGCAATGAGAACCATTTCAGTATTAGCGGTCGCTTCACTCTTTATTCCATTTGAAGGAAAGGCAAAATCACAAGGAGTGAATACTGCAGATTGAGAATACTGAATATCCATATTTTCTACTTTTGGCAAATTGCCAATGCAACCAGTGATGGCTACAAAACATTCATTTTCTACAGCACGTGCCTGGGCGCAGTAACGTACACGGTTATACGCATTCTGGGTATCGGTTAAAAATGGCACAAATAATATCTGCATCCCTTCATCGGCCATCAATCTTGACAACTCGGGAAACTCGACGTCATAACAAATGAGAACGCCGACTTTACCTGCATCAGTCTCAAAAATATTGAGCTTTTTACCTCCGCGGATTCCCCAGAATTTTGCTTCATCAGGGGTGATATGTATTTTCTCGTATTGATCTATATTTCCATTTCTATGGCACAGGTAGCCAATATTCTTTAAAGAATCTCCTTCCACACTGGGTACGCTTCCTGCGATGATATTTACATTATAACTAATAGCCAGTTCCCTAAAACGCTTTTTAAATTCGGGCGTATATTGGGCAAGCGCACGCATGGCTTCCGCTTCCGACATGTCATTAAACTCAGCGAGTAAGGGGCCGTTAAAGAGCTCCGGTAATAATGCAAAATCGCTTTTATAGGCAGAAATAGAATCAATAAAAAACTCTACCTGAGTGAACATCTCATCCATGTTTTTATAAGGGCGCATTTGCCATTGAATTAACCCCAACCTCACATAAGTCTTTGCATTGAATAAAGATTTTGTTTCGCTGGTATAATACACATTATCCCATTGCAACAACGTTGCGAATTCTTTGCTTTGAAAATCTTCAGGCATGTAATTTGTCAAAACTTTTTTTACATGGAAATCGTTGGAAAGCTGAAATGAAAGTACCGGATCATAAATTTCTTTATGCTTTACTTTTTGAATATATTCTTTAGGAGTCAGCGTCTCATGATATTTATGATATTCAGGAAGCCGCCCGCCAAACACAATAGCTCTTAAATTGAGTTGTTCACACAGTTCTTTTCTGGCATCGTACAGCCTTCGGCCAAGTCTTAATCCCCGGTAATCGGGATGAACAAATATTTCAATTCCATAAAGGACGTCTCCGTTTTTGGGATCATGGGTGTTGAAAGAATAATTTCCTGTTATTTGTGAGTACGTATGCGCATCCCCATATTTGTTATAATTCACAATAATAGAAAGCGCGCAGCCGACTACAACTCCATCCACTTTAATTACAATTTGCCC
>JBDTIC010000376.1:0-6853 GCA_039936595.1 Ginsengibacter sp.
TCAACGTCTCCTTTGGTATTCACATAGCCAGAGGTACTGGGTATATTGCTTAAACTCACATTCTCTGCTCTGTAAATAGCATCAATATTGAGTTTGGCAAGATAGGGGTCGCCTTGCCATTCAATAAATCCCTGTTGGAGAGTGAATGGTGTTTTTAAAAACGTTTGAAAATTAAATGTGTATTCGCCCTGCTCTATATTGTATCGGCCACGGATGGTGAGCGGATCAGTAGTGCCCGCAGAAATATTTAGCTTGCCGGTTCCCTGCGCCTTTATTACATCGCCGGTCGTTTGATCCAGTATCACATCAATCTTTACCAGCGGATTGGCGGTGAGTTCCATATCTACTTTGATGTTGGTATTTTCCCGCGACTGCAGGTCTGCTTTCATTTCCCGGCCAAATTGAATAAATTCGATATAATCAGAACTTCCTGTTTCGGCAGTTTCACCCGTGGGCAAATAAATGTGGCTACTGTCGGTCGGTTCACCTGAAATATTCATGTGCATATCAGAAATGAATCCATTAAGTGACAACTCTGCCTGGCCCGTTACCTGACCATAGAATTCTTTATTGTTACGTGCGGTAGTATTCAGCAATGCGAACCTTGCAGGCCTGTTGCCGGTTGCATCTGTTTTAAGATGAAGTTCATTGAAGAAAAAGTTATCAAAGAAATTGTGATAAATTTTGCCGGTAAGTGTTGCTGTACGATTCAGGGTGTCTTTTATTTTGATAATGCCAAAATCAATTTCATCAGGATTGAAAGTTATGATAGTGCTGTCCTTCAAAATATATCGGCACTGGGTATAATCCACTGTTAGTGTTGTACTATCAAGACGAATCCTCCCTATTAATTTTGGCGAAGATGATTTGCCCGAAATATCAAGTTTTCCTGTTGCCCGTCCATAAATATTATTGAATATATTGCCGAGATAGTTTTCCATCAGATGAATACCTGAATTATTAAAAACAACTGAACCTGCTAATTGCGTGTTGGTGGTATCGTTGAGCCAATAATCCACGTCAGCTCTGAAATTGTATAGGTCATTATTCGAAATAGCATTTATTGCCAGATTGCCTGTAGAAGACAGATAACGGCCGGTAGCTGATAAAACACCGATAGAGTCACCTTCAAATTTAAGTTTGTCAATTCTCGAATCAAACTCCACCATCATTTCTTTAAATGGATTATTGATGTGAATATTTCCATTTAATAAACCGCCTATTTTCGGTGTTTTTAGAAACATGGGGGTGATGTCTTCAATCACTATGTTTTGTATGGCAATATTCACATCATTGCTGTTGTTAATTGCAGAAGGTTGTGTTGAAATAAAAACTTCCTGCCCGTTTTGCGCAAACCTGATATTGCTGGCCATCAACATATTATCGTCCAGGTCCAGCTCACCATCCTTTTCAATATGCCATTGTTTTTGATTGATGGTAAAGGTGGAAGGATTAAAGATCAGGTTGAAGCCGTTTTTCTTTGTTGTAACTCTCGCAGAAAGGTCTGCATGGCTCAACGTTTTATTACCAGTGGCATTTATGGTAATGTCAGAAATATCATTGGCTGCAACGATCTTCAGTTTTGCATCGGGTGAATGAAGGCTGTCGTTGATTATTACATCATCTATTTCACCTAAAAGTATCAAAGTATCTTTAGTGCCGGTTCCTGTAAATACAGTGTTATCAAAACTAATATTGCTATAATTGAACCTGGGGACATTTGCCCGCAGGTTTAAAGCATTCTCCCCGATATTAATATTTCCGCTGATTACCGAATTGTCAAAGCCTGTCAGCCGTTTATCAAAAAGGTTAATGTACTCACTGACGTTTTTTGTAGTTACATTAAAAGTAAATTCCTGGTTTTCAACATTCTCTTTGAGTTTATTAATATAGGCTGGATAATATTTACTAAGAAATAATTGAAATGCTTCAGGCAGTTTGAGAATTTTAAAATTGCCGTTAATACTGGCATACAGTTCGTTCGTAGCGACTGTTAATAATTTTTTTTCGTCAATGATCGTCGAGTGAATAGCCAACGAATCAAATGATAATTGTTTGTCGTTATCTGTTAAAACAGCGTCGTAAATGTTAGCTGATCCCAAAAAATTATCAATATTACTGCCTGCAAAATTTAGCCGGAATCTGCCAAGCAAAGAGATGCTGTCATTGGTAAATCCAAGACTTTTGAGATGTAATCGCGTAACATCTGCATCAAGATCAAATTCGGGTTTAGACTTACTGAAATTGACAGAGCCGATAAGTGTATCAATTTTAATATGAGGATCATCTATACTCGCAGAGCCTGTGAAAAGTTTTTTTCTGATATCACCATGTGCTAATATGTTGGTATATATATAATTATTGAAACCGAGTCTGCTGATATTTCCGTCTATGCCCAGGTCAATGTCGTTTTCAGTAAATCCTTTGCCGTTGATCTTTCCACTAAAAGCAATATTGCCAATCTGGCTGTTGTCAATAAATTTTCCTAACTGAAATTCGTCGGTAGAAACGCTGCCCTCATAAATGGTAGATCCCTTAGCCGGGATTTTCATGTGTAGATTTGTCTTTAAAACGCCTATGTCTGTCGATAAGATCCCATAAGTGAAGAAGTTGTCAACATAACCTGTATAGTTGCCTGTAAATTTCAAACGTCCTAATGCACTTAAGTTGGGTGTAGTAATAGTTTTCAGTGAAGGAATAAGTCTTGAAAGTTCCTTATAACTGGTTCTTAATTCCCTTGATCTGAGATCTATAAAGGTTTGGTCAATATCGGGCAAACCTTTCAAGCTGATATCTCCTTCGAGGTAATTGTCCGTACCTGCCTGGATGATCATTTCTTTTCCGGTTATATTATCCACTTTGCCGTGAGCATTTCCATTTAAAGTAAATACAGTATTCCACGAGGCTGTTTCAGGTACAAAATAGGCGAGGTCTTCACTACTTAAAGTACTGTTTTTAAAATGGCCATCGATCGTAACAGTATGTACGAAATCCTGCATGTCGTCATTAAAATGATTATAATGCATTGCATAATAATTTTTTAAATGGCTGTCTTTGGTAATAATATCAAGGTGGTTGAACTCCATCATTTTAGGAGTGAATTTAAAATCAGCAGCTAATTTTTTTATTACAAAGCCTCCGCGGTCTTTTGCAGAAAGGGAAATGTTTGATTTCAAAGTATCGCCTGTCAGCTGCACATTTTTAAAATCACCATTGAGGGAAGATATCACAATGTGTTTCTCATCAAAACGATTGAAAACGGGTGGCTCGCCACCTTCTCTTTCCACGGCCACGAGGCCATCAGTCAGTTTTAAATTCTTTACTGAAAGCTGCCATCCATCCGGGTTCCACTGCAGTCCTTCCGTTTCAGGAATGACGCTTGTGTCTGATGAGGTACTGGAAGGCCTGTTACCGGTATAGTCATAAAGTGAAAAGGAGAGTTGATCTAAGACAATGTTATTAATTTTAACTATCCGGTTTTTGGTATCTAAAACATCTGCGTAAAAATTCAATTGATTTAAAGACACCAGTATATTTTCACCACGCCATCCATCTTTCTGCCATATTTTAATCCTTTCAAAATTTACCGTTTTTAGATCCAGGTTGATAGCTTCAGATGAGGATGTATCGACAGATGTCTTATGCGGCCCTGAAAAATAATCAACAAGGAACTGATAATTCCACGTTGAATCGCTACGATACAAATTAACAAATGCATCATCAAGACCAATATACCTGAGAGTAATTTTATCTTTAAAAAAAAACCAATCGGTGATGCTGACTTTTGCCGCACCTGCATATAAAAGTGTATCTTTCTTTTTATCCAGCACCAGCAAGCCTTCCATTGACATTTTATCAAAAAGCTCCAGGTTAATATGTTTGATTGCAACTGTTGTATTCAGGTTTTTTGAGAGACGATGTGTAATTCGATGGATGATAAAATTTTGAACAAAGGTGGCCTGTACTAATATCCAAACTAAAAGAATCAGCATCACAATGGCCAATAAGACTTTTAGAGATATTTTTAAGACTTTTTTCAGGGGAAAATTAATTAGGGGCAAAAATAAACAAACCGTATGGTAAGGCAAACTTCATGCTGTGTACAAACCATTTATAAAATGTTAATCTCCTTTTCATTATAAAAGCGCCTGTCTTTTGAAAATTGACATTTGGTGACCTGGTTGTACAACAAAAATCCTAAATTGTTTCCTGGTTTTAGGATTAAAAATAAAAGTTATCAAGAAAACATTATGCAGCTAAAGATCATAGAATGCCCACGTGACGCGATGCAAGGTTGGAAAACCAGGATACCTGCAAAAAAGAAGATTGATTATATTAACCAACTGTTACAAGTAGGGTTCGATACGATTGATTTTGGAAGTTTTGTTTCGCATGAAGCCATTCCCCAAATGGCAGATACCAAAGAAGTGATTGATCAGTTGGATATGGATAATACTAACAGTAAATTGTTAGCCATTGTTGCGAACTTACGTGGGGCAATTGAGGCAGTTGAATTTGAAAAAATTTATTACCTCGGGTTTCCGTTTTCTGTTTCATCTACTTTTCAAATGCGTAATACACACAGCAGTATTGAAGATTCTCTTAAAACCGTAAAAGAGATCAAAAACATTTGTGATAAAAATAATAGGGAATTGGTGATTTACATCTCAATGGCATTTGGTAATCCTTATGGTGATAAATACAATGAGGGCGTTGTTTTGAATTGGATAAAAGAATTGGTAAAGGTCGGAATTAGGATCGTTTCACTTTCTGACACAGTGGGGGTTGCGCATCCTCCACAGATCTCATCGCTGGTAAAACAAGTGGTTTCAGCTTTTGCGGGTATAGAAACAGGAGTACATCTTCACTCTACGCACGCGGAGTGGCAACAAAAAATAGATGCTGCACTACAAAGTGGATGTCGCCGTTTTGACGGTGCTATAAAGGGTTATGGCGGATGTCCGATGGCTAAAGATGAATTAATAGGAAACATGGATACAGAATTGATAATACCCTATTTTAAACAATTAGGAATACTTAATCCTATTGATGAAGACGCATTTAGAAAGGCCGGTGAAATGGCCGCAAAAATTTTTATTTAATGGAGTTCATTTTACCCTTTCAACTGCCGCCTTATCCTTTTAGGATTTCTTATACCGATAAAATTTTGTTGATAGGATCTTGCTTTTCAGAAGAGATTGGAAATAAAATGAGTGGATTGAAATTCAATATACTTCAAAACCCGAATGGAATTTTATATGACCCATTGAGTATTTCAGAGGCCTTAACTTCTTACATTGATAACAAACCGATTATTGATAACGATCTCTTTGAATTAAATGGACTATGGCATAGCTGGAAACACCATTCCGTTTTTTCAGGTTTAAAAAAGGGAGAAGTTCTGTCAAAATTAAATCAATCTCAGTCCGCGGCAAATCGCTTTTTGGCCAATGCAAATCTGCTGATTATCACTTTAGGAACTTCTTACCAATATCATTTGAAACAAAATGACCAGCCGGTAGCCAATTGTCATAAAGCACCCTCGTCCTTTTTTAGAAAAATATTATTGGCTATTGATGAAATTACTTTTGCGCTTTTAGAGGTACTGGACAAAATAAAAATATTTAATCCACATGTAAAAATAATTTTCACGATTAGTCCTGTAAAACACGTGAAGGATGGTTTGATAGAGAATAATCGGAGTAAAAGCCGACTTATAGAGGCAGCGCACACCGTTATAAAAAACAAAGAGAATTGTTTTTACTTTCCATCTTATGAACTGGTCACAGATGTGTTGCGGGATTATCGTTTTTACAAAAGTGATCTTGTGCATCCCAACGAAATTGCGATCAATTTTGTTTTTGAAAAATTTTGTGATTCTCTGTTAGATGATGCAAATAGAAAAACTTTAGAAAAGATACAAAATATTATGAGTGCTGTGAATCATCGTCCATTTTTAAAAGAGAGTGACGCACATCAAAAATTTATTCAGGCCCAGCTTTTAAATATTCAAAAAATAGAAAAGGAATATCCTTTTATAGATCTTTCTGTTGAGAAAAAATACTTTAGCGATTAGAATCACTCGTAAAAATAAAAGAGTGATCGTCTGTGTCTGATGAATTATCGAATGTTGGTACAATGTTTGAAATGAGGTCATAAAAAATAATAATGATGAAAAATTTAAGAGATCTGATATTTGTATCGACGATACTATCATTTTTGATAATGGGATGTAATGCAACCAAATCTCAAAAAGGAGGAGCAATAGGTGGTGCAGCTGGAGCAGTGGGAGGTGCCATTATAGGGAATGCTGCCGGTAATAAAACTTTAGGTGCTATCATAGGCGCAGTGGTCGGCGGAACAGCCGGCGCTATTATTGGCCGTGATATGGATAAACAAGCAGAGCAGATTAAAAATGATATTCCGGGTGCAAAAGTTGAGAGAGTCGAAGAAGGCATTAAAGTAGAATTCAATGAAAAGATTCTATTTCAATTTTCCAAAGCCGATTTAGGTGATTCTGCAAAAAAGAATTTAAATAGTTTAATAAATGTCCTTAATAAATACCCTAACACTAATATAGAAATACAGGGACATACAGATAGCCGTGGATCTGACGATTATAATATGGGATTGTCAGTAAGGCGTGCTAATTCTGTGCGGGATTATCTGCGGCAAAACGGTATAGATATCTCACGTATGACCACTAAGGGTTTTGGTGAATCAGCTCCTGCATATAGCAACGATACTGACGAAGGAATGGCTCAAAACAGGAGAGTTGAATTCATCATTACAGCAAATGATAAAATGAAGGCAGATGCAGAAAAGGAAGCATCAAATAAATAAATATATACTT
>JBDTIC010000377.1:0-2756 GCA_039936595.1 Ginsengibacter sp.
AAGGCACTTATATCAGTAGAAGCAGAAATCTTCCTTTCAAATTAATTTTTAGGATTAGTTGTTTAAGTCGTGAAGGTGGCAATGAATGTATTTAAATCACATTTGGTCTCACCATTTTTTTTGCTCAATTCATGTTTTTTTTGCTTTTTCTTTTGCCTTGATGCAAAAGAAACAAAATTCCCGAATAGCGGGATGTTCCACAAGGACAACCCGATCGCTCTGCGCGTTTGTCCGGCCATCCCACCGCTATTCCGCAATGTTTCTATTCAATATCCATGCTTTTTAATTATTTAGGAGCTTAATTTTTTGCTCACTAAAACACTGGTGAAATTTTTATAGATTAACTTTCATTCAGGTCATTACGACCAAAGTGCTTAATTCTATTATTTTATTACAATGTTGCAACCTTAGTAAATAGTCTTTAGTTGATTTATCTTCGAGACCTTAGCAGACAGAAATTATCACAATTCACCTGCCATATTACTTTATTATGCAAAATTAAATAGGCTGATAAAGATGATTCGAATTTAATAAATAGAGGCCAACGTGTTAGATAACATATACAAAATATTAACTATCTTAAAAGAGTCTTTTTCAGGCGAGCCAAACAAAAACTAGATACCTTTGCACCACTTTTTTCGCACCGCTTTATAAAGCAGTAATAACGGAAAATTATATTCAGAACGGGATAAAATATTATTTAGATGACGATTGAAAAATTGAGGTTAAAATAAATTGAAAGAAGAAATACAAAATCAAAATAAACATATCATCTGTTTATGTAGGTTATTACTTCAAAAGGGAATTAGTTTTTGTCTATACCGCTATCCGGGTGCAGATCAATATAATGTGGCTATCCAAAAAGGATTATTACCACCCACCGAAGAGGCGGACTTTGTAATCGCTCCATTTATTAGCAGTAATGAATATGGTACTGAACTGCTTCAAAAAGTTCCTCCACAGGTATTCACTAATAATCAGTTTTATAACGAAATCGGGGAGCGTGAAGATCGCCCGATCGGGTGGGGGGTATTGCCTGCTGAGACTACCAAAGAAGTATATTTATCTCGCATTCATCAATACCTCAATTACATCAGAGACGAAAAAGCACTGAAGGCTATCTTATCAAGAGTAAAGATTATTGACAAGCCTGCTGATTTTGATCCTTTTAGTTTTTATAAAAAACTTTCATCTGCCTATCCCGAAACATTTGCCAGCTTGTTTTACATTCCCGGGAAAGGAATATGGGCGGGCGCCAGTCCTGAGCTATTTTTGAAGAAAGAAAGAGATATTTTATACACCATGGCGTTAGCTGCTACGCTGCCGTTAAACAGGAAAGGCATTTATAAATGGAGAAGAAAAGAAACCAGGGAACACGATATGGTAAGGCGGCATATTGAGCATGTTTTTGAAAAAAATGATTGTAAACTAATCCGGTCCAAAGGGCCTTATACTTTTGAAACAGGAAAAGTAGCTCATCTCAAAACCGATTATGCCTTTGAACTATCAGGCCATCATGATCTTGAACAGGTAATATCAGATTTGTATCCGACACCTGCTATCGGTGGATTGCCGGTACAAAAAGCCCTTGAATGCATCAACCTTTATGAGGGCTATTCACGCAATTATTACTCTGGTTATCTTGGTGAAACAAATGGTCATGATTTGGTACGATTATTTATAAATTTGCGCAGCATGCAAATTGGGGAAGATGCAATTGCCATTTTCGTGGGCGGTGGTATTTCCGATGAATCTGATCCTCAGGAAGAATGGGAGGAAACCATTCAGAAGAGTTTTACTTTACTGGAAATTATTGAGGCAACTACCCAGGGCGTGCTTAATAAAAATGAAGTTATCCGATAAAAAAAGTATACAACAAATCGTATTGACATTGGCTGAGCTGGGCTTAAAAAATGTGATCATTTCTCCCGGTTCCCGCAATGCCCCTTTGACGATTTCCTTCAATCAACATCCGCAATTTAAGTGTATTAGTATCCGTGATGAGCGGAGCGCGGCTTTTTTTGCTTTAGGAATGTCGCTTGAATTAAAAGAACCGGTAGTTTTACTTTGTACGAGTGGCTCTGCTACATTAAATTATGCCCCTGCAATTGTAGAAGCCTATTACCAGAGAATACCTTTAATTGTCATAACTGCCGACAGGCCACCAGAGTGGATCGGGCAGCAGGATGGCCAAAGCATCGACCAAAATAATATTTATAAAAATTATATCAGGCATAGCTATATGCTCGACGGAGAAGCTACCGACGAAGAAAAACTCTGGTACAATATGCGTTGCATCAACGAAGGATTTGCAATCGCAACTCAAACTGATCCCGGACCAGTTCATTTTAATGTTCCATTACGCGAACCACTTTATGGGCTGAAAGAAGCAGAAACCTTTCTTCCCAAAATCCTTGTTACTGATGTAACGAAGAAACATTTTGATGAAAGTGACATGAAGGATTTGCAAAACATTTTTGCAAACTCAAAAAAAGTCATGATTCTCGTTGGACAAGAATCGCCCAATAATGAATTAAACAGATTGTTAGTAGAACTGGCGCAAAATAACAATACGATTTCGCTCTGCGAAACCACCTCCAACATTCACCATCCGGAATTCATTGAGCACATTGACCGCTGTCTAATGTCTTTTCATGAAAATGAGGTACAAGATTTTATGCCTGACCTATTAATAACAATAGGCGGCGCGATCGTTTCAAAAAAGATAAAAGCCATCCTTCGGAAAAATAAACCAT
>JBDTIC010000378.1:0-3567 GCA_039936595.1 Ginsengibacter sp.
TATTTTCCCAGATCCTGAATATGTTCCTTATTTACGAATTCAAGCAGGCCTTGATTTTTAAAATAAATAACAAATAAGGTTAGAAGAGCTATTCCAGCAACGAAGGTACTTCCAAATGTGTACCAGCTATACATGGTACTAAACCATTTTGCATCAATGCTCATAAGCCAAAGCCATGGAATAAAAGATCCTATAGTAAGTATGTAAAACACTACATAAGCGGCGGAAATACCCATATTTTTTTTCATCCATCGTTTGGATGTAGCAAGATCCATCGTTCCGGTTTCATCTGATTGCTGACTTAGGTTTCTTAACTTTTTTCCCCAATACGACCATAGAAAAAGAGCGACCAGCGAATAAGCTAAAAAAACTGTGGGATTTAAAAATCCCTTTTTTCCGTGCATTACGTGATCATGAGCCATTACATTTTTATCCAGCCATGGATATATATCACTTCTGTTACCAAAAACAATACAGAGTAAAATAAGGAAACTAATTCCTCCTAAAATAGGTACGAGTGTTGATACCGCCTCTGTCACCCTCCGAAAAGCTTCCTGCCAGCCACTCATTGCCAGTGTATTAATCGCGATAAAAAAAGTAGCCACGTTTACCAGCATTAACCAAAACAAACAATTTTGGAGCATTACTGCCCAAAACCTAGTACTGTTTGCATTAGTGCCATCTGCTCCGGCAAATGGATTTAGGAAAATAACTCCCAGAATAAGTGTAAGTAAACCTGCAATCATTAGCCCGATCGACCATCTCTTATATCCTGCTGTTATTTCATACTGATTATTCATTAAAAAAAATTTATTGTTTAAACTTTATTTTTTCGCTGTTGTATCAATTCCGGAAGATTTAGTTGCGGTGGAATCAGCCCATTCGACTGCAGCATTGTCTGTCGTTCCTAACTGGAGTGCCTTCACATACTGAATCACCATCCAACGTTGTTCACGACTCAACTGGGAAGCATAACTTTCCATATTCCCTTTACAATAAGTGATAGAATGAAACATTGTTCCTACTGGCATTTTAACATATTGAGATAATGTCAGGTTAGCTACCGCAGGAACCTTACCCCCGGTCGCTAACGGCCCCTGTGCATCCATCTTAGCACCATGACATATAGCACAATTAATATTAAACAATCTTTCTGCTTCTTTCATTTTAGCGTTATCAAGAGGAGGTAATGGGTCTTTGAATTCAGCGCTCATTTTATATCCATTAGAATCATTAGGTAAAGGATAAGGAAATAGATCACCCCGTCGGATAGTACCTTCTACCGGGTAGGGTACGTAATTTATATCTTCTTTTGCAAGATTATTAGGAGCATAGGCTTCATAAGCGCGGCTATAGGCCATATCTGGCATAAATATTTTACCAGGTTCACGCTTGTTGTCACAGCTATTCATCAATGTAACTAAACTAATTGTAATTACGAACGTTAAAAGAGTTCTTATTTTTTTCATGTCTAAAATCCAATTTAGAATATTTATATCAAGTTTAATCCCACCAGATGCCATTAACGGCCAATATTATCAAACTGCTACTTCTTCTGCTCTATAAAGCTTTTGTTCTTTATCATATCTTCCAAACCACCATCCTTCCTCAGCAATCTGTGTATTTATTTCAATAGCCCCGTTCTCTTGTAAGAAGTTCTGTATCTCTGCTTCATTGGAATTTTCGGTACATTCAATTACCATAGTCATAAGGTCATCTGTAGATCTCAAATTAAAGTGATGCTTTTTGACTCCTGGCATCATTTTACAAAGCCAGCAGAATGTCCAAACCATACCGACTGCGGAAAACAAAACCGTAAGTTCAAATGCAATAGGGATAAATGCCGGTAAAGGAAAATGAGGCTTACCACCAATATTCAATGGCCAGTCCACAGCAAAAATCCACCCCATGCCACCTATAGCAACTGCGGTTCCTGTAATTCCATAAATAAAACCCATAGTATGCAGGCTCGTTTCCCTTAGCCCCATCGCCTTATCAAGTCCATGAATTGGAAATGGCGTATAAACCTCCTGTATCTTATATCCTACTCTTCGCACATTCTTTACAGCAGAGAATAAAACTTTTTCGTCTTCAAAGGAACCTACAACAAATTTTTTAATCATGTTTTGTATCCCCGAAAGGGTTATTTAATTAATAATATTTTTACTAACGGTCCATAAAACAATTAATGAGCATGTTCCATTTCTTTTTTATAAAATGTATCTGAATCTGTAGTTTCAAGATCCGACATTTTTTCTTTAAAATTTTCCCCGCTGAGTTTCAAGATGGCCTTAATTTCCGCGGCAGCAACTACCGGGAAGAATTTAGCAAAAAGGAAATAGCAGGTAAAGAATAGGCCGAATGTTCCCAGGTAAAATCCAATTTCCCAAATAGTTGGACTGTAGTAAGTAGTCCAGGATGAAGGAAGGAAATCACGGTAAGTAGAAGTCACAAAAATCACAAACCGCTCAAACCACATTCCCACATTGACCAACACAGCCATAAAAAAAGTAAATGTAGGATTTCTTCTTAGTTTTCTGGACCAGAAAACCTGCGGCGACACCACATTACAAAAGATCATGCCGTAATAGGCCCATCCGTATGGACTGAATATATTAGCCCTATTTTCACGAAATGCCCACCATTCATAAGTATTCTGGCTATACCATGCGATAAATAATTCAGATAAATAAGCGCATCCTACAATAGTGCCCGTAAGAACTATCACCTTATTCATAGCCTCTATATGCCCTATAGTAATATAATCTTCCAAATGCAATACTTTTCGGGTAATGATTAATAATGATTGCACCATTGCAAAACCTGAAAAGACAGCTCCAGCAACAAAATAAGGAGGAAATATTGTAGTATGCCAACCGGGAATAACGGAAGTAGCAAAGTCGAAAGACACTATGGTATGAACTGACAATACAAGAGGCGTGGCTAAACCTGCCAAAACCAAGGCAAGGCTTTCCTGTCTTTGCCAGTGCTTCGTGCTTCCTGACCATCCAAAGGAGCAAAGGCCGTAAAACATCTTTCTAAATTTTGTTTTTGCTCTGTCCCTTATAGTAGCCAGATCAGGCAATAAACCGGTGTACCAAAAGAGTACGGAAACGGTAAAATAAGTTGATACCGCAAACACATCCCATAAGAGCGCTGAGTTAAAATTAGGCCATACCGGTCCGCGTGTGTTAGGATAAGGCAATATGTAAAAACCTACCCAAACACGCCCCATGTGAAATATCGGGAACATACCGGCACACATCACTGCAAAAATCGTCATCGCTTCAGCAGCCCTGTTTACACCAGTCCGCCATTTTTGCCCAAACAATAACAGGATGGCAGAGATAAGTGTTCCTGCATGTCCGATACCGATCCACCAAACAAAATTAGTAATATCCCAGCCCCACCCTACAGTACGGGTAATGTTCCATTCCGTAATACCATAAACCACTTCGCGGTAAACCGAATAAACTCCAAATATTAAAAGAGCGAGGGCAATGGAAAGTCCAATCCACCAAAGCCTTGTTGGCTTAGTTTCAATAGGGCCAATAATATCTTCAGTTA
>JBDTIC010000379.1:0-4501 GCA_039936595.1 Ginsengibacter sp.
GATTCCTTTTTTAATGAGTTCATCAACTGCTTCATCAATATTTGTTACCGGAAAATTAAGAATGGTAAACGTGGCGGGAACATGATTGGGTTTTGGATAGATGATGATGTGGTTACTTCCTTCTATATCCAATTCTATCAAACCCATCGGATTGTCGTTTACTTCCAGGCCAAGAATCTCTGCGTAAAATCTTTTTGCTTTGAGTAGGTCGTTTACCGAAAATCCACTAAATGCTTTTGAATGTTTCAACATGATATTCTTTTTTATAAATAAAAAAAAAATTAATATTCAGTTTCGCTGTTATCTGAATGTCATCGGCTCTTTACCAAAACCTCTTCTTAGTATTCCTATCTGGCCGATATGATAAGTTTGATGCATATTCATGAAAGCCCAAAAATCTCCAACCGTAGTATCAAATACTTTAGATTGAGCCAATGGTGAGCCGGGCATCGCCTTGTCCAATGCATCTTCCGAAAGCGCTTGCAGGCTATCTCTTACCGATTGGTTAATTTGTTCCCATTCTGCCTTTACTTCTTGTATGGTTGGGTATGAAAAATTATCGCGGGCGCTGGATTTGCCTAATCCGGCAAACAATTCATCCCATTGTCTTTCCACTTCTACACCGGCAATTCCGGCATAAGCATACTGAGCGTTCGTCAGATGGCCCGCTAAATATTTTACATGATTCATGTTCTCATTAAGCCGGTGATTGGTCTCTTCATCTGTAAAATCAACCAGTGAATTAATAAACCACCTGTATAGCGAATCATATTGTGCTAACAATAGTTTTTTGTCGTTCATGAGTGTAAATTTTAAAATTTATTAATTAAATAACTGTTCCGTTATTATCTGATTTTACCACGCAGGCTAGTCCATCGTCACTTTTGCAACATTCGAATGCCTTGCTTTGATTATTGACCATAGGATCTTGTAATGTTGTGGATAAAACATCTTTGATTGAATTGATTTTTTTCTGCCAGTCAGAAACGGGGATCGATTAATAATCTTATTTTTCAATGATGAATTTTTCGTAATCAAATCTACCGGCCTCCCCCGAGATTTTTCTTCTGCAAGAGTATAATAAACTATTTTGCAACCTTTAGAGCCGCTAAGTCCATAATAGCTGCTAGCACATACACAGTCGCCAGTGATTTGTATTGATATATTTAAGGCATCCTCCATACCCGCAGGAAAAGTTTTAACGACGAATCCAAAAACCATTATGTCAGTGGGAAGATTGTATGATTCCATATAAAAGTTTTATAAAAACACCACAAACTTACAATCAAGTTATCATTTAGGTACGGTGTAAATACGCCAATATGAGGGGCTTTTTGCGACAAATATTTTACTTAGTTTTGTTTATTGCAAAAAAATGCACAATGAAACATATAATCATATTAGCCACTACAGGCAGCAATTTAGGCAGCATTGATAATCCGCGTCGTGCTTTCCTCACCGTTAATGAATATTTGAAAAATAAAGGAAAAGATCCGTTGTTTACGGTTCAGATTGCCGGCAGTTCCAAAGAAGTAAAGCTCGCTAATGGCATATACACCGTCCATCCCGATATCGAAATAAAAAATGTAAAAAAAACAGGACTGATCATCATACCGGCATTTGAAGGGGATGTCAAAACGGGTGTCGAACAAAATAAAAATTTAATTCCTTGGATCATTCAGCAATATATGAAAGGATCTGAAATTGCCAGTCTCTGTGTTGGTGCATTTTTATTGGCAGCCACCGGATTATTGGACGGAAAGAATTGCTCTACACATTGGCGTGCATTTGATGAATTTAGAAATATATTTCCTGATGTAAATCTTGTAACAGATAAAATAATGACCGATGAGAATGGCATTTATACCAGCGGTGGCGCGTTTTCTTCGGCCAATCTTATTCTATATATCATTGAAAAATATGCGGGCAGGGAAGCAGCTATTCATTGTTCCAAAACTTTCCAGGTTGACATTGATCGTCACAGCCAGTCACCCTTCATTATTTTTGAAGGTCAAAAAGATCACCAGGATGAACACATAAAAAAAGCCCAGGAATTTATTGAAAAAAATGTCAATGAAAGGATTTCTGTAAATCAGTTGGCCTCTATACTTGCGATAGGGCGAAGAAATCTAGAGCGCAGATTTAAAAAAGCAACTGACAATTCTTTAGTGGAATATATGCAAAGAGTGAAGGTGGAAGCTGCTAAACAAAGATTTGAAACCTCTGATGATAATGTAAACGAAGTGATGTATAATGTGGGATATAATGATCCTAAGGCATTCCGCACTACTTTCAAACGATATACAGGCTTGTCCCCTGTAAATTATAGAAATAAATACAACAAGGAACTGGCGGAGCTGTGATATTAAAAATCGTGAATAGTAATTACTCCATTAAGGAGTTAAGGCTCATCAAGAAGAGTCTATTTTTGCTACCCGATGGTTATCGAAATGCTGATTGCTTTTTGCTGATTTCTCATTATTTCTTTTCAGCATATCTGCTCACAAACTCATCCACACTTATTGCATTTTCTACTTTAAAACCTCCAATCCGCGTTCTGCGCAATTGACTAAGATATCCTCCACAGCCCATAGCTGCACCAAAATCGTTAGCCAAACTGCGTATATACGTTCCCGTGGTACACACTACTTTGAAAGATATTATCGGCATTGCAATATCGATAATCTCAAATTCGCTAATTGTAATTTTCCTAGGTTCAAGAATAACTTCTTTGCCTTTTCTTGCCAAAAGATAAACGGGCTTTCCTTTTTGTTTTATTGCAGAATGTATCGGCGGGATTTGCAAAATTTCACCAATAAATTGTTTGGTACCAGCATGGATCAAGTCTCCTGTGATACCATCTAAAGCTTTCAAATTGACAGGTTCACTTTCCAGGTCATAAGTAGGCGTCGTGGCACCCAGTGTTATGGTGCCCGTATATTCCTTTTCCTGACCCATGTATTCATTAATCTTTTTGGTAAACTTACCGGTGCATACGATTAAAAGCCCTGTCGCCAAAGGATCCAGAGTACCAGCATGACCCACTTTTTTAATTCTTATGATGTTTCGAATTTTTCTTACTACGTCAAATGAGGTCCATTCCAGAGGTTTGTCAATTAATAAAACTTGTCCTTCATCCCAAACGGTTAAGGGCGATGAAGAAGAATCATCATGCCTGTTCAATTCCTGTTTATTCATTCTAATTTTTTAAAATCCGGTTTTTATACCACGTCTGCCATTCATTTTAAAGTGCTGTTAATCGTTTAGACTTCAAATTGCCTGCCTGGACTTGAGTTCCAAATATTTATTGATCGTATTTACAGTAAGACTTTTGGGAGAAGATAAAATAGTCAATATCCCATATTTAGAAAGCTCCCGGGCAATCATTTTCTTTTCAAAAGCAAACTTTTCAGCAATTGTTTTTACATAAACTTGCTCTATATTTTTTGCCGAAGAATTTATCAATTGATCCAATTCAGAATTTTGAAAGAATACAACCAATAATAAATGATTTCTCGCCAACAAGCGTAAATAATCCAATTGCCGGTTTAACCCGGACAAAGACTCAAAATTGGTGAATAAAATAAGAAGGCTGCGGTGCTTTATTTTGCTTCTTACTTCACCATACAGCATTTCAAAGTCACTTTCCAAAAAATCAGTCTGCTGCTTATACAATACTTGTAAAATATTTTCCGCCTGCGTGGGCTTACTATCTGCCGCCAAAAGGCTACCGATTGTGTTTGAAAATGTGATCAGCCCCACCCTGTCTTGCTTTCTCAAACAAACATTACTCAATACAAGACAAGTGTTGATGGCATAATCCAAAAGTGTCATCCCATCAAAGGGCATCTTCATCAGGCGGCCCTTGTCAATAATGCAATATACCTGCTGCGACCTTTCTTCCATAAAATTGTTTACCATCAATCCTCCTTTTCTCGCAGATGCTTTC
The DNA here is from genome assembly GCA_039936595.1 of Ginsengibacter sp. Classification (GTDB taxonomy): domain Bacteria; phylum Bacteroidota; class Bacteroidia; order Chitinophagales; family Chitinophagaceae; genus Ginsengibacter. Next base: position 3,950 of record JBDTIC010000379.1, read on the forward strand.
CAATTCAGTGTGCGTATGTCATCGCCGGATACATATTCTTTGATCCGCTCAAACTCCATGCTATGACCCATCTTTCGCATTCTTTTATTTCCAGATTTACTGGTCAGCGTTGTGCCTAAGAACAAATCGTAATTGCGTAATTGCAGGAATGCCGGATAAACAGGAATGATTTTGGAAGCTTCTGTAGTAAATCTCCTGCTGAAGAATTGTAAAGGTGAAGAAACAAAAAGATGGATGTTTCCAAAAAGATATTCTCCTCTTTCCAACGGTTTAAAATGCCAGGATATTCTTTTTTGTTGCTTCGCTCTCAGATTTATTTTCTTTTCCCAATCACGAACTTGTAATTGCTCCGGCAGCTCGTCAATTATCAATATAGAAACAGAAAATTTAAACTCATTTTTAATAATCCAAACAATTTGATTTTCATCACCATTACTGAAGCGATGGGCTGTGATTCGCTCTGCGGATGGAAACCTTTTAGTTAAAAACAAAAGCGAATAATCAATTATGCAGAAAATAATAAAAGCTACAAAAAGGCCAAGGGAAGCGGCC
>JBDTIC010000380.1:0-3492 GCA_039936595.1 Ginsengibacter sp.
CTCATATTATGCGAGGATAAAAATTCAGAAACAATCTTTGTCCCTTCAGCGATAAAAGCGTCTTCCTCCTCTCTGAATTTTTTATGGCTCAAACTTTGAATATATTTGACAATCTTTTTGCTCAACATGGCTCCCTATTATGAAATGGATCAATTCCGTGAAAATATTTGTACCTTTTTTATTTATCCTGTTCCTGGCATTAATAATAATTTCTCCGGGCTGTACTATTGTTCAAAAATATCAAAAAAATAATCCTTTTGTTTTTAAAAATACAATCCGTCTCAAAGCAAGTGATGTTACTAAGGACGAAAGGGTATTGATTAATTCTAAATTAAATACCCAACTGGACGATAGCGCACGTGCCGTACAGAAAGATAAATTTTTTATTTTTCATTATATCGTCAGGCCCCCGGCATTTGATACTAATGCTGTGATCCAGTCTGCATCCAATATGCGCACTTCACTCATGAACCTGGGTTTTTATAATCCTTCTATCGCCTTTTCTTTTGATACGACGATTAAAAAAGATGAATACAGAGTGACTATTGATTATAAAGTGGATGCCGGGAAACGGACCTTGATTGACACGCTTGCTTATTTATTTAATAAACCGGAACTGGAAGAATTAGCATTAACCAACAAAAAAGAATCTTTATTACAACCCAATACACCGGTATCCAAAAGTGGAGTGATGCAGGAAACCAACCGACTGGTAAACCTTTTTAAAAATAATGGTTATTATAAATTTACAGCGGACGAGATAAGGGTAACCGGTGATACTTCTATTGAAGCGTTGACCAGTGTTTCGGAAGATCCTTTTGAACAGTTACGATTGCTCGCGGAAGCCAGCGAACAAAGAGATAAGCCCACCATAAGGCTCGGATTTCAATTAAATAGTTTGCCAGACAGTACCAACCTTAAGAAGTATTATATTAATAATATTTATGTTTTGCCCGATTATATTCCCGGCGATCAATATACAGATACTACGCTTCAGGAGCGCATATTTAAAAGCTATACAGCTAAATATCATGAAAAACTTTTCCGGTTTTCTTTATTACGTCATAATCTCTCTTTAAAAAAAGGTAATGTTTTCCGCCAGGACGACTATTTTAAAACGATTAATGACTTTTATAAGTTGGGAGTATGGGAGAGTCCGACCATAGATATTTTTGAACAAAAAGACACTAACCTCCTTAATATGGTGGTGAAGCTGGTACCTCTTAAACGATATGGTTTTGAAGGAAATATAGAAATGAGTTATTCGGCAAATAATGCTTCAGGTAATCTTACTACTTCTGCTTCAGGCAATTTATTAGGGCTTTCAGTCAACTTAGGGGTAACAGATAGGAACTTGGCCAGGTCTGCTATTCGTATGACGAACGCTGTAAAAGTAGGTGTGGAATTTAATACCTCTCACAGAAATAGTAGCGGTACATTTATTAACTCAAATGAATTAAGCTATTCCAATACATTGTTGTTTCCAAAATTCATTTTTCCTCTGAGCAGTTACAATAAAAAGCGATTGATCACCAACCAAACATTTATTAATACCAATATTTCTCTCATCAATAGAATTGATTTTTTTAACCAGCAGATATTTAATACTGGTTATGGTTTCAACTGGACGAATAACGAGAAGCATTTGTGGAGTTTAAAAATTTTCAACTTTGATTACAGGCGATTATATAATCGGTCGGCAAGTTTCGATAGCACACTAAAAGAAAATCCGTTCCTGCGATACTCTTTCAATACAGCCCTCGTTATGGGGTCAGGATTAAGTTACAATCTTGCAAGAGTAAATCCACGCCATCCAACACATGTCATTAATGTAAAAGCCAATTTTGAAGAATCAGGAATGTTGTGGGGTATTTTAAAGGAAGGCAGTCGCAGTTCGCAGAATGGAAATTTTTTTAATAAATATCTGAAAGAGTTTATCAAAACAGATGTAGAATATACATATACTATCAATCATCCAAAATCTGCTATAGTATTTCGCGCGTTCGCAGGTGTGGGAATTCCATTATCAAAGGGCGATACAACCTTACCTTTCTTTAAACAGTATTTCGGCGGTGGGCCTAATAGCATGCGTGGCTGGCCTGTAAGAGGTATCGGAGTGGGGGGGCAGCAGTTGGCGCCCTACCGATCAACCGGTGTGAGATTTAACGACCGCACGGGCGATATTCAATTAGAAGGAAATGCTGAATACCGTTTTAATGTTGCCCCGCTTTTTTCAAACGCCATCCAGTTTAAGATGGCGCTCTTTGCAGATATGGGCAACATTTGGAATTATAAAAATACAAGGCCGGATGGAAGAAGAGATACTACCCAATTCAAATTTTATGATCTCTATAAGCAACTGGGAGTATCTTCAGGCGTTGGCTTTAGATTTGATTTTACCTATTTCCTGTTGAGATTCGATGTGGCTTTCAGGTTTAAAAGACCCGATGTGCTACAGAATTATGGATGGCAGATTCCCGATGTTAGTTTTAAAAATTTGTTTGGTTCATCATACGCCAACAGGCTCTGGCGCTACGAAAACTTTAATGCCACCATTGGTATTGATTATCCGTTCTAGACAGGTATGAGCAATCAATAAAAGAGTTAGTGGAGTCTTTTCCTGCGTTAAAGCTGCCAGGGATGACGCGAATTTCACGAATCACGATCAAGGGAAATGTAATCTTTCAGCTTGCTGTTTCCTCATTATCTCACAATTGTATCGATTTTTTTACAACAAAAAAATGGCCAAAAATCTTGTTATCACTGTTTCCGCATGAGTCTTTGGCTTTATCAACCATTTTCAAAGGTTGCGCCAGTCAGCATAATTGAAAATACTATGTAACCTTCTTGCACCCCACCGTTCAATACCTTAATAATTAGCATACTCCTTCTTGAATTGCTGAAAGATCCGGTGAATTTTTTTCTTCTTCATTTTTGTTCGTCTAATAGATACCAGATTTACTTCTGATGCCTTATTTATTTTCAAAATAATCATAATAAATGCTGCTCAATTCATCGTGAAACCCCCACCCGAAATCTTTTGTGTCATCCACTATCTTTTTAGCCCGACCAATAAATATTTGTTCCAGCCGGTTTTTTTCTATCAGTTTTGCAGCATTGACAAACATTCCGGCAACACTATTGTAAAAAGGTTCGTCAATATCTCCATATTCGTCTGTAAACTCCACACCGGTTTCCACATAATGCATCATTACATCGGCTAATGCATTAGCATCCGGCTCTAATTTTTTAAAATCAGCAATAATTTTTCGTGCATCTTTCAGGCGTAGTTTAGATCCTCTGATAGGGAAAAAACACTCAAATACAGCATTTTTCGCCTTTTGTTTTTCAGCGCTTATATCAGGATTGATAGAAAATTGATAATAAGCTTTTACATCCTTATATTTCTTGTTGAGCTCAAGAATCTGTGAGATCAACTGTTCTTTGCTGAATTGTGATAAATATTTTTTAAGATTCATGATTGGTTTTTAT
>JBDTIC010000381.1:0-9110 GCA_039936595.1 Ginsengibacter sp.
TGGGAGCGGAGGCAGGTATTAATAGGACAGATGCCAAAGGAATGTTTACTATTGAGTGCCTGCTACATGGATATTATAATACATCATTTACCGCCATACTTTTATTGCCGGCAAAAATACGTTGCTGAAATATGGTATTTGGTGAAACCAACATTCATTGCCGAACAGGAGAGAAGGCCCATGGTGAATATCGGGGCACAATCCATGACATTTTCCCTGCTGTTATATATATATGCGGTGTACGCAGAGTAATATGGTAAATAAAACTATCGTAAAATTCAGGGATGGATCGCGGCAGGATTTGATTACGGGTGAATTTTCAATGGATGAGGTAATGAAATTGGTGGAATGTATGCCGGATGAAATACTTCCACTTTACCGGAGGCCGCGCATTTATGTGAATTCTGTTTTATCCTGTAATGAGATTTACAGGACTTCTACTAACAATAAAAATTGTTTAAAAGAGTACAGAGAGGTTGCTATATTCTCAATCCTATTCTGATTTAAAAAAAGCAACGAAGAGTTGTAAAAAACACCGTCCATTATGTGCGTCCAGTGTCCGGGGCTGGTGTCCACCAATCCGGCACAATTTGGGATGCACCCGATGTTACTTCCAATGCATAAACATCCTTAGTTTCTGCACAATTCGTCCAGCTCAATTTGTAATCTCTTTGTTTTTCAAAGATTGAAAACAAAAATTTTATAGCCATCGCACGTACCTTTATCAATAATAGAATGCACACAATACAAATACAAACTATCCGGCAATCCTAAAAAATCTATTCAAAAGAACCTTATCAATTCGACCTAAATGAAAGATGACTATTACTATATGCACCGTTGCCAAATATTAGGTGAAGGAGCAGCCAAAAAAGGAAATCCACCTGTGGGTGCCCTTATTGTTAAGAATGATGAAATAATAAGTGAAGCGGAAGAAGCGGGTAAAACCAAAAATGATATTACCTGCCATGCAGAGATAGAAGCCATCAGAATTGCAGTAAGAAAGTTGCAGTCATCCGATCTTTCTCAATGTACATTATTTACCACGCATGAGCCTTGCATAATGTGTTCTTATGTGATAAGATTTTATGGGATAAAAAAAGTAGTACTTAAAAATTTGGTGCATTACCTTGGAGGGGTTTCTTCATCAATGCCTCTGCTGGTTGCCCATGATGTGCCGCCGCACTGGGCAAAGCCACCAGAAATTGTACATCTCAGAAATGAAGAAATGTAGAGTGCAGCAGTTTTATCAATTTTAAGAAAAAATTTTTTCTGTATCTTTCATGGTACGACCTTTGTGGCATTATAAACAATTAAAAACAAAAAATAATATAATGAACAGAATGCAGAATATACACGATCTAGGACAAAGCATCTGGCTTGATTCTTTTGACCGCAAATTGATGGACAGTGGTGAACTTCAAAAACTTATAGATGAAGATGCACTATGTGGGATCACTTCCAATCCTTCTATTTTTGAGAAGGCGGTAACCAGCAGTTCTGATTATGATGAAGACATCAGGAAATTAGCTGAAGAAGACAAATCTGATGAAGAAATATTTTTCGGATTTGCCACCAGTGATATTCAGCGAGCAGCCGATATACTCAGACCCGTTTATGATGAGGCAAAGGGCACGGACGGTTTCGTAAGCTTGGAGGTATCTCCACATCTTGCTAACGATACAGAAGGAACGATTAAACAGGCAAGGGAGCTATGGAAAACTTTAAACCGTAAGAATGTCATGATAAAGATACCGGGTACCAAAGAAGGGTTGCCCGCGATCAAACAATGTATCAGTGAAGGGATCAACATAAACATTACTTTATTATTTGGCCTGCCCCGGTATCGTGAAGTAACAGAGGCTTACATTTCTGGCCTTGAAGATCGTCTAAAGAATAATCAGCCCATAGATCATATTGCCTCAGTTGCAAGTTTTTTTCTAAGCCGTATAGATGTGTTGATTGATCCTATTTTGAAAGAAAAGAAATTAGACACACTGGTAGGGGAAGTGGCTATCGCTTCTGCAAAGAAGGCCTATGAAATCTACAAAGAAGTTTTCTTCAGTGACCGCTTCAGGGATCTTGAAAAGAAAGGCGCTAAAAAGCAAAAAGTTTTGTGGGCAAGCACCAGCGCAAAAGATCCTTCCTTCAGTGATGTAAAATATGTGGAAGCACTGATTGGTCCTAATACAATCAACACGCTACCAATGGAAACCATTGATGCTTTTCGTGATCATGGTAATGCCCAGGATCACCTGGAAAATAGCCTGATGAAAGCAACGCAGGGATTACAACAGTTAGAAGATAATGGAATCAATATTGATGATATAACTCAACAATTGGAAGAAGAAGGAGTTCAAAAATTCAACAAGGCTTATGGTTCTTTATTGAAAGCCATTGATGAAAAGAAGAAGAAACAAAAAGCGTAGTCTTCGACAGTCTTCGACAGCCGCCTAACAAATAAATTTTACGGAATGAAAAAGATTGCAATTAATGGTTTTGGACGAATAGGAAGGGCATCTTTAAAAGTAATTATAGATACACCTGGACTTGAAGTAGTAGCCATCAATGACCTGCTAACGATTGAAAACGCCGCGTATCTTCTAAAATATGACAGTGCCTATGGTATATACGATAAAGAAGTAAGCGCTGATGGGGATTATTTAAAGATTGGGGACAAGAAGATTAGTTATCTGTCGATAAAAAATCCGGCAGAACTTCCCTGGAAACATCTCGAAATTGATACGGTAATAGAAAGTACCGGTCTTTTCACTAATCGTGAAGATGCAGAGAAACACATCCATGCCGGTGCAAAACAAGTGGTAATTTCAGGGCCGACGAAAAGTACAGACACACCTACTATTGTTCACGGCGTAAATACTGCGGATGGAAAAGTAGCGATCTTTTCGTGCGCGAGCTGCACAACCAATAATATAAGTCCTGTCATAGAAATTATTGGGCGGAGAATAGGAATTAAAAAAGCAATTTTAAATACAATTCATGCTTATACTGCATCTCAATCTTTGGTAGATGGACCTTCTAAAAAGAAACCAAGGATGGGAAGAGCTGCGGCAATGAATTTGGTACCGGCATCTACCGGTGCTGCTATTGCTACCATCAAAACCTTACCACAATACGAAGGAAAGTTTGATGGAATTGCTATTCGCACACCAGTGGTAGTTGGTTCTATTTCTGATATTACATTTGTTGCTGAAAGAAAAACTTCAGCAGAAGAAATCAACAACATTTTAAAAGAAGAATCAGCGACGGATCGTTATATAAAAGTAGTTTCTGTCTCTAATGAACCGCTAGTTTCAACTGATATAATTAAAAACCCTTTCGCTTCCACTGTTGATATGGAAATGACTCGTGTAGTGGATGGAGATCTTTGCAAAATAATGGCCTGGTATGATAATGAATGGGGTTTTACCAATCAAATGATCCGTCAAATACTTGAAAATTAAAAATAACTCTTATTAAAAACTACAATTTACTTGACGAATTAATTGGCCGAACGGATATTTATCTCGTTGACCAGATCATGAAAGGCCGATACCAGCCCCCACAAAAAATATTGGATGCGGGTTGTGGTGGTGGAAGAAATATGAAATGGTTTTTGCAAAACGATTTTTTAATATATGGGATTGACAGCAGCCAGGCGGCCATTATTCATTTAAAACAAATGAATGAATTATTGCATCCGCTACGCTTACAGGTGGCTGATCTGAGAGAGTTACCTTTTGAAGAAAACTATTTCGATCATATTATTTCCAGTGCAGTTTTGCATTTTGCCGTTGATGTTGGTCATTTCAAACAAATGTTGGCCGAGATGTTACGGGTTTTGTCTCTGAGAGGTTCTTTGTTTATAAGGATGGCATCTGATATAGGGATAGAAGACAAAGTGAAATTGATCTCCAATGGCAATTATAAAATTCCGGATGGGTCCATGAGGTTTTTATTAACACGTTCTTTACTTGCAGAATGTATGAAGGAACTTAACCTCAGATTCTTAGAGCCTTTAAAAACTACTAACGTGGATGATCAACGGTGTATGAGTACTTTATTACTGCAAAAAAATAGCTGAAGGTGTAAGACTATTACTAACTCTTTCCATAAACTTTTATAACCGGTTCTCTTATAACGCTTCCTTCTTCACTGGAATAAAAATAAATAACATCTGCAATTTGAGATGGCGACACCCAGGAACTGTAATCTGCATCAGGCATAGATTCCCTATTAGGAAGTGTATCAATAATACCTGGCACAATCACGCTTACCACTATATTATTTCCTTTAGCTTCTGCATTCATAACTTCTGCCAAACGAAATAGTAACGACTTAGAAAGGCTGTAGGACAAAGAGTCCTTTCCTTTTAAAATATCTAATCCCTGACGGGAGCCAATTAAAAAAATGCGTCCATTATTTTGCTTCAACATTTGTATAAATACAGGCCTTGCTATATTATAAGCCGTTTCAAAGTTCAGATGATATTGTTTCGCAATATCGCTGGATTTGGTTTTCGCAATATCGCCCATAGCAAAGCCCCCGGCAGTCAATACCGCCACATCAATCTGTTGACTGTTATTAACCACTGAATCAATCCACTCTCTACAAGCATCGTCATTCAATAGATCTAACGACACTTCATTGAATCTTTCATTTGCCTGTTCATTTTTTTTTGAATTATTCTTTCCGGAATTTGAACGTTCAGTTCCCCAAACCTTATAGTCATTGTCAATAAATTTTTTTACCACGGCCTTTCCAAGATTTCCCGATGCTCCTGTAATAACTGCTGTTTTTGCTGTCATATTTTTGTATTTAGTTTTAATACAAAATTATCCCTTTAATGAATAGGTTACCATCTGTATCCCCATAGTTTATTTTCTATTAGCGAACCTCACTAATGCTTGCCGAACGAATAGATGTAACTTTAGGTTGAATTTTATTTTTAATAATTTTTTTTATCAGTGAGATGATCGATAATGAAACAAGAATTGAAAAAATATACTTCATCATTTTTCTCTGTAATTATAACTACCTATAATAGAGCGCCCGTTTTAAAACGAGCTTTAGATTCATTAGTTAAGCAAACAGAAACCGACTGGGAAGCCATTATTATTGATGATGGAAGTAATGATAACACAGCCTTTATGGTAAAACGCTACTTGGCATCGAATAGCAAAATCAAATACCTTAAGCAAAAACGTCAGGGAGCTACTTTGTCAAAAAATAATGGAATCTTTTTATCAAAGGGAAAATTTGTAACGTTTCTGGATTCTGATGATGAATACAGTCCTTCACACCTTGCAAGCCGGAAAGCTATTTTATTAAAAAACACGAAAATTGAATTATTACACGGGGGAGTAAAAATAGTTGGTAACCATTATGTGCCGGATCGGTTTGATTATAACAAAATGGTTCTTTTATCCGATTGCGCTATTGGTGGCACTTTTTTTATTAAAAATAACATAGCTCTTTTGTTGAATGGTTTTACTGAAATGCCGCTGGGGAGTGATGCAGATTTTTTAGAAAAAGCCAATAAGGCAGGAATTAATATTATGAAAACGGAAGTGCCTACCTATATTTATCATCGTGAAATAGAAAATTCCATTACCAATAATTTAATCAGATTCCCGGAAAAAATTGATTTTCATAAACAGCATGATGTGATGCCAACGCACATCACGAAAAATCTAAAATAAATATCAAAATTAAAAGAGTGTATGAAAATACTGATCAGCAAGATGGCTTTTGCTTACTGGTGCATAGGTTGAGCCGCGGTTTTAAAAAACGAAAAGGCAATAGTTGATCTTTGGCTAAAAGACAATTGTACCCAGCAAAGAATTAAGAGGATGGTTCAGTGATGACACTTACAAATTGAATTATTTTAAGAAAAGATATTTTGATGACGTTTAAAAAAATAACGGGGCTGTTACAGTTTTGAAGGATCATTTTAAAAAAAGAAAACAGTAACCTTGGATTATGCTAGAAAATACAGCGATCACAATGAAGCACTGTTACTAATTGATTTTTTTGAAAAAGAAAATCTATAATTTAAAGATTTTATTCCCGTCTTGGCCATTGATAAAGTATATACATGTTTTGAAAAAGCAACTGAATATGCTCTACGAGCAACGATTTTTATAGCAGATAAAAGGAACAATAGATAATAAGATAAGCATTGAAGAAATATCCAAAGCGATAGACTCTCCCCGTGCCTTCACCGCAAAAATTTTACAATTACTTTTAAAAGGTAATATAATAAGCTTTTCCAAAGGCCCCAATGGCGGATTTTATATTACCAGGCGATCACTAAAATTACCCGCAAAAGTAATTCTGGAACCAATGGAAAGAGAAGATACGCTTAGCAAGTGTATTTTGGGTTTTCACGATTGCTCAGAAACCAATCCATGCTCTATGCACTCTGAGTTTAAAACCATCAGGGCGCAATTAAATAAACTTTTCCAAAAAAAGACGATTCAAAACCTGGCAGATAAAATGAAGGATAGCAATATTTTCATTAATAATTCGAAGAAAAAAATCCTTGCAAAATAAAGATTTACTTGTCTTTTCCTATAGTTGTTATCAGATTAATCAATTGATTGCCGCGCACCAAAATCTTTAAACCGTTTCTTTTTAATGAAATTGAAGGATCTTTTTTTACAAAATTATCGCTGTCAGATTTATAAGTAGAAATGATATCCTTATAAGAAAGTATTCCAATTATAGTATTCGCTTTTGAAATAACAGGTAGAAGGTCTATATTTTCTCCTGCCATTAATTCGACTGCCGTACGAAGACTGTTTTCCATTCTTATTGAAACATTATTTCTTTTTATCAGGTCTCCTATTAATGTACTGGTCTTGTGGTGATTGCTGAATAAATTAGACGAGCTGATAATACCTTTGAATTCGCTTTTCTTATTTACAATAATAAAATAATTACTGTTGTATTCACTTTCTTTCTCAAGCCACTCCCGTACCTCTCCAATGGTGTTTTCATCATTTAGCACTAAACCATCTTCCTGCATAACACTCCCAACACTAACCGTCTCTAAAATATCAGGTTCATAAGAATCAGGAGTTTTTACTCCACGCCTGGTAATTTTTTCAGTCATAATTGTATTTTCCATTATAAAGAATGAAATAATGTAGGAGCCGAGACAGCCTGCTAAAACAGGCAACAGTGCATTAGACTGGCCTGTAACTTCTAATGCAAAAACTATGGAAGTAAGAAGCGCCCTTGATGCACCTGCAAACATAGCTGACATTGCCACCAAAGCAGAAAGAGATAACGTTATCCCCGATGCGGGGAAAAAATAAAGAACTGCATTTCCCAATAATATTCCTGCAGCGCCACCAATGGTAAGTAAAGGTGCCAGGGTGCCTCCCGAAGTACCGCTGCCCAAAGCAACCGCCCATGAAATAAACTTCATAAAGCATAAGCCTAGTACTACTTGTATAGTGAGGCTTCCCGACAATATATCAGTAATGTTTTCATACCCCACCCCCAGTGTTTTAGGAGAAAAATAGCCTATAAGTCCTACAAAAAGGCCACCGATGGCTGGCCACCACATCCAGTGTACCGGCAATTTTTCAAAACCATCTTCAATTAGGTAAACAATTTTGGTTACGAAAACTGAAAAAAATCCGATCACTATCCCCAGGATACTATAGACCAACAGCGCCTTGTTGGACGGCATTTCAATTAAATGACCAACAGGAAATACTGGGCCCGGGCTGAAAAGAAAATGATGTCCTGCAGCGCCGGTAATGCAGGCTAAAGCAACTGGTATCAAAGAACGGGGAGAAAATTCAAATAGTAATAATTCTATAGCCAAAAATATGCCGGCAATAGGAGTGCCGAAAATAGCTGCCATACCTGCTGTAGCGCCTGAAGCAAGAAGTATTTTCCTTTCATTATGGCTGATCTTCATTACTTGACCAAGGGTAGAGCCTAATGCTCCTCCGGTCGCAATAATTGGACCTTCCGCACCAAAAGGACCTCCCGTACCAATTGCAATGGCAGATGAAATAGGTTTTAGATAAGTGATCGTTGGCTTTATTTTGCTTTGGTTAGTCAATATTTGTTCCATCGCCTCAGGGATACCGTGGCCGCGAATGGCCTTAGAACCATACAACGCCATAAGACCCACGATAAGCCCGCCTATAGCGGGGATTAAAATTACCCATAATCCTAAAGAATTGCCGGCAGGAGTAACATATTCAAATGACGTTTTACCATAAAAAGAAACATTGGTAATGAAATAAAGAAAATCCATTAAAAAACGGGCCATAATACTGATGGAAATAGCTATAAGTATTGCGAGAGAAGCTATAGTAAGAAGCCGCCTTCTGTTTTGCGTAATGTGCGGTCTTATATGTTCCGCTTCTAAGGTAGGTTTTAAAGAAATTGATATCGGGATGCCTCTGTTAAGAATATTATTCTTTATCATTCAGACTAAGAAATTATAATTAGAATATTTCGCGCAAAAGTAGGTGCTGGTATTTTAAATCCCAAATGCAATTTTGAGACGCAACTAAGAATAAACAGGTCAATAACCGTAAGAGATAGTTTATTTTGACAAGTTTAGCAGGAAATAATTAATTTCTTTTTGATAAGATTAAATCAGGCTATTAGCGGCATTTTTTCTATAATGAGCTATTTTATATTGAAACATCTCTGCCATCTTATTTGCACGCCACATAGCTTCCATTGCTACTTCTCCTGTAAATAATTCATCTAATGTTTTTGAGAATAAACTGAGCCACCTTTCGAAATGTTCCTTCTCAACAGGCAATTGGGCGTGGGGCGGAAATGGACTTCCATAATAGGTATGTTCACCCAGCAAAACTGTTTGCCAGAACGTATACATTTTTGCCATGTGCTGTGGCCAACGATCCTGGATTCTATCACTGAAAATTGTACCGATGAGTTTGTCCTCCCTAACCTTATCGTAAAAAGTATCTACTAACAACTTTACATCTTCCAACGATAATATGTCACTTTTATCTTGTGTCAATGTGCAAATAATTGTGTTATTAAATAATAAATAGCCCAGGCTCCTATTAAAATGTGGACGATCCATATCCAGCCCGGGATACTGCGCG
>JBDTIC010000382.1:0-6590 GCA_039936595.1 Ginsengibacter sp.
AATTCAATACTTCGATAAACGGGCGGTAACGCTCTTGCAGGGCGCTGCCTTCTGTATATCTTTGTACCAGAAGTTGATTGATGTTCAACAGACATTAATCAGATATCCAGATCCTTTGAAAAGAAACCATTTCCTTTAATCCGGGAAAAACCATAAATCCGATATCAGTCAACTTCTTGTTTTTTTTTGAATTCAATACCTTAGAAAGATATACATCCTAATGAAAGCCGGCCTTAAAAAAGCCATCCAATTTATCCGGGAAAAACCAACAACCCACAGGTTAAAAAATTAAAACTTCCGTCCTCAACAGGCGGAAGTTTTTGTTTTTAGGAGGAATATAATAAGTGGCAACATCGTTAAAAGTTGCTCTTAAGGCTTTAATCCGTTTTAAAACCATATTTATGATAAATGTCTTTTGCAGTTCTGCCCACAAGGAATTTCATAAAATCTCTGGCAGCCTGCGGATGAGGCGCGGCTTTTAATTCCCGCAAAGAATACCACCAACTGTGGGTCAATGATATCGCCATACAGGTCAGGGACATTATCAATTCCCGGAATGGTAAAATTTAATGAGCTTGCAGGAGGAGTATTCAATGAAGGATCATATTGATGATCCTGTGAATGGCCCACAACAGCTATTAAAATTAATAAAAAAGTAAAGCTTACTGTTATTAGAAATTTCATTTCAGGACACTTTTTGGATTTTAAATGAATCGGATTCACATGCGAGTGTAGTATTTTTTACACTCTTGTATAGCATTTCTATGCTTGTATTTTATTATAAAAAGAAATTAGGGATGTACTACTGCCCATCCCTGGTAGTGACGAATGATAATCTCACCATTCCCGCTGGGCACATAAGAAATGAATGGAAATAATTGATCTTTATCAATATGTCTTTCTCTTACGGTGTTTTCGCATTGGGCGAGCAATACTCCTTTTGCCTGCAGGTCTTTGAGAGTTTGTTCAAAAGGTCCATCTTTTTCAAATACGGCTACTCCATCACTAAAGGCAATTAATTCTACCTTGAGTTTACCTTTCAGACGTGGATCTTCCATCGCATTTTTAATATTCCTGAGCGTACCTGTGATTTTTTTTACATCACTTGAATTGATTACATACAAAGCATTGTATTTTTTCAAAGTGGCCTGGGCACCTGTAAATGTTTTTTGTACTGACTGGGAATATCCATTTCGGGCCATCAATACGGTGCTGAATAAAAGTACGAGTAAAATAGCTTTTTTCATTGGTTTTATTTTATAGATTTCATTTGTCGATAAAATTATCACCCTATTCTTATTCGATTTCTATTTTCTTGTTTTTTGCTAATAAAATGGGCGGATATGGGCCAAATTTATGTTGCCTTTCACTAAAGGAAGGCATATTGTTTTTTACAAACCCTGCAAAATTACTAAGACGTTTAAGCTCAGCACCACGGTTGAAACTATGCTTCCCCCACAGTGGCGGAAAATATATTCTGTACCCTCATCGTTCAAATGACCTTGTCCTTCTTTGTCGTGGCAAGCCTGGCAGTAGTATAGGCTATCTTACCTTTTTCCGGATCTGCGGCAGTGGCACCTCTTTCCCAACCCACTTAATATAGACTATCATCGCTTTCATTTCTTTGCTGCTTGAATCGAGCGACTGGCCGTTCAGGCTGCAAGTAAAAAAGCTATTAATTCTTTCGGTAATTGAAACTAAAGTGCCAGAGCGATGATCTGTTAGAGTATTTACGAATTTCTGTCATTCTAATTCTTTTTCTGGTCGATCACAAAATTGAAGCATTCTTCTTATAAAAAAAGATGAATATAATTAATGAGCTATAACCAAAAGTTGTCTTTCCCCATTAGTAATCATAAATAATTTTTAAATAATTTGAGTAAATAGAATTTTATTCTTTGATTAAATGCTGGTCGAAACCCAATTTAACAAGCGTTTCGTAAGCATCCCAGATGTCACGAGGAATGTCCTGGTAGATTTGAAAACCTTTTTCAGCGTACAACTTTATTCGTTGCAGATCGCCTGCCATAATGTGGATCACCTTCTCCATAGGTATTTCGTGAGTGGGATATTCTTCAAAAGAAATCAGCGGAGATGTGACAATTAGATACTTATCAGGCCAGTGCTTCTTAAAGGTAGCATAAGACCTGCGTTCCATATAAGGCTTTTGAACTAGGATGAAACTTTGAGGATCCAATTTTTTATCCTGTAATAACTTTTGAGTAAAAAGTATGTTTTCGCCCGTATTAGAAGACTGGTTTTCAATTAAGATATTACTGGCAGGCACTCCTTTCTTGATTGCAACTGCAGCAAATTGATCGGCCTCCGTTTCCGTCCACCTATCTTTAGTGAAGTTGCCAAGGCCGCCCGACATAATTACCAGAGGCGCGTAACCCTGCAAATATAAATCGGCTGCTCTATCTGCCACCCGCAGATCATGGCTGCCAAGAGCAAGTATACAATCGGATTTCTTCACAACATGTTTAACATGATGATAATCCCAGAGTTTTTTTGCCAATACTATTATTTCTGTTTGATTCATAAGGATAAACTTATTATTTAAATGACAGGAAAGCAAAAAAAATTCACTGCAACTTCAATCTTTTCCGGATAGCTTTGGGGAGTGCATTTTAAAATGTGGCAGTCATATGATTTGGGAAGACACAAAACAGGCCGACCCTCGATAGGTGTCATGACCGACCGAGGTTGTGGTGACATTTTGAAATGCATCTGCTCTGAATCTATAATTTTTAATCTTACCACCATGAAATACCTTCATAAGAAACATTTTTTTATTTTTTCTTTTATAGTATTACTCTTCATCAATGCTCTTTTTGCACAACCCACTAAAAAAAGCAGTTCTTTTGATGAGGGTTTGATCACCTACTCTTTTCGAAGTAATGGGAAGGAAATAAAAGGGCAACCTTCGTTGCTGATATTTTTTAAAAATAATGTGGCTCACCTGGTTCAGGGAACCAACCGGGAAAGACAGGCAGGGCAATATATTGATTATAACCAGCAGGTGACTTACCAGGTGCTTACATTGAAAGATAATAGGCGCTATACTTTGAAAACACCCTTTACTACTTATGAAAAAGCCGTTCTTACAGGAGATACCGCTACCATACTTGGATACCTTTGTAAAAAAGCTAAAGTATTCATACGTTCCAACACGATCGAGATATGGTTTACTAATAGTCTTCCGTTAAAAGGTAGTCCCAGTCTAAGTATAGCACCTGGAATAGGATTGATCTTAAAAACGATACGCAACGGAAGCTTTGAGACTTATGCGACTGACGTGAAGTTGAAAAAAGTGGATGATTCAGAAGTCTCTATGCCGGAAAGTTTAGGAGAGATAGTAGATGAAGCTACCTATCATCGTAAAGAAATTGACAGCCGGTTTACCACTATTCCTGTGTTTACTCAGCAGCAAATCAATTTTACAGATTCAATTGTAAATCCTCCTTTTAACCTTGAAAATGTTACCTATCGCTTTGCAGGTGGAACACTTGTTGTAAAAAAAATAAAACTGCCGGAAGAAGGAGACTATTCAGTAATTGCTCATCTGAGCCAATATTCTAACGGTGATGCTTATGACCGCACAGGCAGCGTTTTTGTTATTCCCACGGACCGTAAAATTTCTTTCCTTGAGGGACTGATAAAAACCGTGCACGCTTTGCCGTTATACAAAGACAAGCAGGGAGCAGAATACCAGGGTGTGATAGAAACAAAACAGTACCTGCCGCCGTTAGAGTTGATGCGTTTTTTTACTCCGTTTGGCGTCCGGTATTTTAATGAGCGGTCAAAAATTGAAGGATATCACTGGGCAGACTCTGTTAATTATAAACAGGATATCACTGACCTGTTACCGCGATTAAAAGGTGAAGTATGGATTGGAGTCTTTATTGGCAACTATGATAAAGGAGGCCATTTCGTTAATCTCAGCCTGGAACTGCATCCGAGCCGAAGCGATAGTAGTAAGAATAACACATGGGTTGAGCCATTGTTCAACACGCTGAACCTTTTGGAAATGGCCGGTCAGAATTACGGTACTATGTTTAATAACGACTCCTTAACCGTTTCTGTAAACGTGCCTGAAGGATTGAAAAATTTGTCACTGCGTTATATTGCTACAGGGCACGGTGGATGGGGCAATGGCGATGAATTCAATCAGAAGCTGAATGAAATATTTGTAGATGGCAACAAGGTTTTTGAATTTATTCCATGGAGAACAGATTGTGGCACTTATAGAATGAGCAATCCTTCGTCGGGCAATTTTAGTGATGGTTTATCTTCATCAGACCTCAGTCGTTCCAATTGGTGCCCTGGTTCTGCCACCAACCCGATTTATATTCCATTGAATCATCTTTCAGCCGGAATGCATACGTTTAAAATTGCTATTCCTTTGGGTAAAAGAGAAGGGAGCAGCTTTAGTGCCTGGAATATTTCGGGATGTTTGATTGGGGATTTTTAAAGAATTAGTTTATATAATGAACAGGCAGCATGTTTTTTAATTTTTAATTTCACATGATGCTCCCGATCCGCCACCGCCACCGCTATCCATCAAATGATTGTCAGCCGTTTAGATAAGCCTCCCATTTTCTCACTAATGATAAGTGCCTCAGCATTTTCCAGTTAGTCCGGGCAGATATGCTCTCAGAAGTATATCCATACCGTGATGTCTGTAGCCATTTTATAAAAAAATGACTCAATGCAATTAAGAGTAAACCAACAAACAACATATTAATTTCTACCGGCAATAAGGTATAATAATATTAAAAAACAAATATGGCTGTTGCAACCAGCACAAGGCCCATACGAAGATGGAGCAAATCTTTATTTATTAACTCATAGAAAATATAATTATTGGTATCGGGCATAGCCTGTGCGTGCATTGAAAAAGCTATTGTTTTTTATCATCCATTCCAGATAAAATAGCAGGCTACGGCCATGAAGGCTTAATACTGCAAGGCCGCAGGAAGAATAATACAGGTTGAGAAGCCACGCTAACGCTACTGATGTCGCACTATCTAAAGGCACTCTGAGCCTAATGTTTAAAGTAGTAGCTATAACGTTCCCTGGCACGTAAGCTAAAATAAAAATGCTTCACATTTTATTAATAAATGACTGAATTTTATCGAATTTAGCCGGACAATACTGAAAATATGCAATAGTTTTAAACCTTAATAGTTTTTATGTTCGTTGAAATCCAGAAGCCTTTCCTTACTATCCTTTTTATCTGTTTGTTTTTTTTGATCGTCGTATTTATGGCCGGGTGCAATGACAGGAATAAGCCACAGACTGAAGAATACATCCAACTTAAAAACACCACCTTAGGAGTAACCACTATTGCATCTAACCTGAATGTGCCCTGGGAGATAGCATGGGGGCCAGACAATCAGGTATGGTTTACTGAACAAAGCGGGACGATCAGTAAGGTGAACCCTCGTAACGGGACAAAGAAATTGTTGTTAAAGATCCCGGAAGTCTATCGGATAAGGACACTCGGCTTATTGGGTATGGCTATCTATCCCGATAAGAAAATGCCTTATGTATTTGTAGATTATACACATAAGAAAAAAGATTCCACCGTCATCTCACGCCTTGTTCGCTATACTTATACGGCTGACACTTTGAAAGACCCGTTGATTCTCCTGGAAGTGCCTGCCAGCACTGGACATAATGGTTCAAGAGTGGCAGTTTCACCAGATGGTAAAGTTTTTTGGGCTACAGGGGATGCTGCAAAAAATCCAAATGCGCAGGATATTAACTCACTAAACGGAAAGATATTGCGGCTCAATATAGATGGGATTATTCCGGCAGATAATCCCATCCCAGGCAGCCTGGTTTGGTCAAGAGGCCACCGTAATATTCAAGGTTTGGTTTTTACACCTGATGGTGAATTATTTAGTTCTGAACATGGAGATGCTACTGATGATGAACTCAATATTATTCAGAAAGGGGGAAATTATGGATGGTACAATGTGCAGGGATATTGTGATCTTCCCGAAGAAAAAAAATACTGTGATAGTACTCCGATCATAGAACCTATAAAAGCATGGACTCCTACCATTGCCCCATCCGGAATAGATTATTATCATTCCAATAAAATCCCTGAATGGAACAATTCGATTCTGATGGCTACACTCAAAGCAACCAATTTCATGGTCCTTCATCTCGACAAAGAAAAGAAAGCTATTGTATCAGAAGATATTTATTTGCAAAACAAATATGGCCGGCTTCGTGATATTTGTGTTTCACCGGATGGCGATATTTATGTGTCAACGAGCAACCGGGATTGGAATCCATTGGGTGTTCCAAAACGGGACGATGACAGAATCATTCGCATTGCAAAGATCAGCGATAAAGACTTTTCCAGGATGGATAAGAATATTGTAACAGAAGATCATTCAAAAGAAATTCCTGCATCAAAAATATTATCTCCCGGTGCCACTATTTATAAAGGCTATTGTGCGTCCTGCCATAAGGAAGATGGAAATGGAGTTGCCAGCAGTTTCCCTGCACTTAACAAAAATGAAATAGTAACAGGAAATAAGAATTCACTGATTCAAATTGTATTAAAAGGTGAA
>JBDTIC010000383.1:0-5642 GCA_039936595.1 Ginsengibacter sp.
CCGGTCGAGTAAGCCGTTAATATCCACGAGATAAAGATCGAAACCGAGTTCATTTGTTTTTTCCTTGATGATGGTGTACTCGAACCAATAATTGGCCATGCCAAAAGCACCCTTATGTACTACGTCAAATTCGTGCGCAAATAAAAACTTTGTCCGATACATAGGCATTACCACCTTGGCAATGTGGCCTAATTGATTTTGGTACTTAGGTAATGCGCCTACTACATCGCCTAAACCACCCGCCTTGGCAACGGGATAACATTCTGCACTCACATGAATAATCTCCATACAAATTAATTAGCGTTTCAAATTAAGCAGGAATTTTCTTATTAAAAAATAATAAATAATAAGTGTTCCATCTTTTTATAAAAAACCATAAGAACATCTCTTCATGTTTCCTCAAGAACATTTCATATAATGTACATTGTAGTTTTTCTTGTCGGAAATCAAAGGAATGTCCCCACTATTTATTTTTTTACTAAAAAAGAATGAAAATAATCTATTGATTTCAATAGCCTGCTACCATACCAGCTAAACATTTCACCATCTACCAGTTCTATTTCTATTTCCGGCAATTGCTGCCTAATCTCCTTCTTGTGTTTTTCCGTAAAGGGAAATGGCTCTGATGAAAGCAATATAAGTGAAGCTTTTTTATTCCTGATATCCTCTAAAGTTATTTGCGGGTATCGGTTCCTATCTGAAAACACATTGTCCATACCGCAATAATGCATCATGTCGTCTATAAAGGTATTGCGTGCTGCTACCATATAAGGGTCCTTCCAGATGAAATAAGCAGCGTCGATCTTTTCCCTGGAAGAAGAAATTTCTTTTAGCTTTTTGAAACCTGCGTTTATTTCGGAAACCAATGCAGAAGCCTTAGTTACCTTACCAGTTAGTTTGCCAATATCATTAATCATTGAAATGGCGCCGGTAAGATCGTTTACATCTGTAATCCAAACATCGTAGTTTATAGCGAGCTCCTCAATTTGTTCTCTCACATTTTCCTCTTTGTTGGCAATAATAAGATCAGGGAAAAGACTGTGTATCTTATTAATATTGATATTTTTTGTGCCGCCAATCCTAACTTTATTTCTAAACCATGGCGATGGATGAATACAAAACTTGGTTATCCCTATTACTTCATCCTCCTGGTCTAAATAAAAAAGCAACTCTGTTTGTGAAGGAACGAGCGAGATGATACGCGAATATTTTCTTTGCGGCGTAGTGGAAGAAAGAATCATAACTATCGCAAGATATTCTTTAAATAAAAAAAACTTCTATAATCGGAGACTATAGAAGTAATTTTTTTATCTGCTTTTGCAGATTTCATTGGGATGTTACAGTTAATAATTTAATTTCAGCATGAAGCTTGCGTTCCAGGCTTTTTATAGATACTTAGATAGTTTTAAATGAGAGATAATAAAAAAGAAGTTGATTGACATTGAATTTTTTGGTTTTATTAGGAACTTGGATAAATTCTGTTTTAATTGAATTTTTGAACTCCCGATATTTGCCAACCGCAGGCAGATATATCGGTATAATTAACTTTTAACTTGACTACAACATCAATCAACTTCTGCTACAAAGATAGAAGTTGTGTTATTTTTTGCAAAGGGCAAGATTACTCATTTTCTGATGGTAGAAAATACGGACTATATCGTATTTATTCTTGTAATGAAAGTAATTATACGTGATTTCCTATATCGTAGAACTACGATAGAATGGTTTATGTTTATCATTTCAAACTATTGTTGTCTTCCTGCGAACACATTCCAAATTTAAAAAGCGTCATAAAGTAGGTGCAGGCATTTTATTTTTCAGTCAGGATTATCCTGAATTCATATTTATTAAACGTTCAATGTAGTAGTTGGTATCTTCTTTAAAATATACGAAATCAGGTCCAGCGTATCTATACTTCCAAACTCCTCGCCCTTTTCAAAGTCTCCGGCTGATTGAGCCATTGAATTGGTAATATGTGCAAAGCAAAGAATGTTGTATTGCTTATACTCAGACAATGCATATAACGCTGCTGCTTCCATTTCTACGCACGTCACCCCAAGATTTTTCATTAACGCAATGGCGGAAGGTGTTTCCCTGTATGGCGCATCTGTGGTCCAGCTCAATGCACTGAAAAAAGGACAGTTTATCTCCTGTTCTAGAGCAACTAGTAAACTGGCCATTTTTATATTTAAGACTGAAATTTGGTCCTTTGGGAGATAGTGGTAGCTTGTACCTTCGTCGCGAATGGAACTTGTTATGAGTGCAAATTTTTGTTGATTGTCCGGTTGTTTGATAATACCAGCCGATGTGACGCTGATCAGGAACCGGCAGCCCGAAACAAATAGTTGTTCGGCAACAAGGACTGCATATGGAGCGCCTACCACACAGGGGATAATTCCAATTTCAATATCATCCTGGAGAAATGAATAAAGCACTGAATGATAACAAGCCCAACATTCATTTTTTTTAGCTCTGTTATTTTTTAAAAGATAAGTTACCAAATCTCCATCAGGGTCCAGTAAACATATTGCAGGAATTGTACAGTCCTTCAAATTCTTTTGTCTTCTTGCTTCTCTCAAAAGATTTTCGGGAAGAAATACTGATTGTTCTTTGTAAAATTTGTGTGCTAAAATTTCGTCCATAAGTGATTATGCTTTTCTATGTCGATTATTGTTTCATGTCATTTTTGACTTCTTCACCGGAATCTTCCTCATCGTCCTTCCAATGTCTGATTGATGTAAAAGGCAATTTTAAAAGTTTTCCTGCAGTCAGTTCCTGTTCATCAGGATAGACGGGCACACCGGTAATGATATCGTCCTGGTGAATATTTAATCTTAAGGTGCTGTGCAGTCTATCCCAAAAAGAAAAGATGATGGAAAAATTGCTGTCCGTTTCTCTTTTTTTCATGGAATGATGAATGCCATGCATACGCGGGGTTACTAAAATCTTATTCAATACTTTTTCAAACCGAAATGGAATTTTCATATTGCTGTGCTGAAACTGGTTGGATGCATCAAAGGCAATCTCATAAATGAGTACCA
Source organism: Ginsengibacter sp. (assembly GCA_039936595.1). Classification (GTDB taxonomy): domain Bacteria; phylum Bacteroidota; class Bacteroidia; order Chitinophagales; family Chitinophagaceae; genus Ginsengibacter. The sequence continues at coordinate 3,042 of JBDTIC010000383.1, forward strand.
TCCATGGAGAGATCCCGATTAGTATAACAGCAGCTCCCCGAAAGAAAACGGAACCAATTAATTCTCCGAAATGAAATCGAAAAGACGTGGTAATGTCCAGGTCTAGGTCAGAGTGGTGCACCAGGTGAAATCTCCACATCAGAGGCATTTTGTGTAGAACGATGTGCCACACGTAATTGGTATAATCCAGCAAAAGAAAAGCTATAGCAGCTTTCAGCCAGGCAGGCGCATGGTATAGATAGTTCAAACCAAATTGCCATTGTTCATCTTTGTAAGCGAGCCACACCATCAGCGGAATAAATGCAAGACGTAATAAAGCGAATGAAGGAATGGAAACTACAAAATTAATAACGATTCTTTTCCATCGGCTTTGTACTCTCTTTCTCAATTGGAATTTTGATTCAATAATAAAAAGAATAATGAAAAGGGCTACCAATATCACCGAGCCATAAGTGTCAAAAAGAGAAAGAATCATTTTCATTTAATTTCCTTTAATAATTTTTGGAAGAAATTTCTTTAAGAATACTGATACCAATTACATCAATCAACAGGAATTCTCATCATTGATTATTCATTCAGACCTATAGATTTTTCCTGCGCCTTAAGTCTATGCTTTAAAGGTTTATCCCCATCCAAAATCTTTTCAGCCAACTCTATAGTTTTCACTCATTTCTTTTTGTGCCTTCCCGGATTTTTTTTAAAGTAGAATAAATTCCATAGCCTACTAATATTACAATAAAAATATACACCCACACCGGTATGTTTTTACCAACAATAATAAGATATAAATAAGCTGAAATGAAAAAGAAACCTGTAAGCAAAGCCGGAAATACAAAAGGTTTTTTATTCCTGATATTTTTGATGGTCCGGTAAAGCGAAAGAAAAAAGAAAGGAATAGCACCGAGGTAAATAGTTCCAAAGATGTAAGGGTTCACATTGTATTTTTCGCCAAGCCTGAAAAACCATTCCTTAAATAGGTTCCACCATTCCATTAACTGAAAATTTTAAAAGCGGTGTGTAATAATTTTTTAACAGTGTTTGTCAAGCTTTCTTCTTTATGCTTAGCAATAATTTGCTGGTTAATTCTTGAAGCAACAGGATAAGGATACACTTTATTAAAGACGGCATTAACAGATAGTTTGCTTGCATTTGCAAGAATAAGCTCCTGTACGATCTCTCCTGCGTGAGGAGCCACCATAGCGCCTCCGAGAAGTCTTTCTTTCTTAAATATTCCACCTTTACTGATAAACAAAATCATTTTTGCATAGCGGTAATTGTCCACAACAGCACGGTCATCATCTGCAAAATCCTGTCTTAATTTTTTATAAGAAATATTTTTCTTTTTCAATTGTATTTCATTCAGTCCAAAAGTAGCCAGTTCAGGATCAGTGAAAGTTACCCACGACATGTGATCGTTGTTCAATTTCTTTTTGAATGGTGAAAACAAATTGTTGATTAAAATGCGCGCATGAAATTCTGCTGCATGAGAAAACATAAGGTCGCCCGCGACATCGCCACAAACAAAAACCTCTTTATTGGTAGTACGCAGGTATTTATCTTTTACGATTTCTTTGTCCTTTACTGTAATTCCTGCATTATTAAGCTGCAATGATGATAAATCCAATTCTCTTCCGATTCCTACAAACACTGCATCAATTAGTATTTCTTCAATTTTGCCGTCTTTATGTTTTAAAGATGCCTTACGCGAAGAAATAAAATGATCCACAGTAGCATTGAAAATAAATTTAATGCCTTCGTTCTCTAACTGTTTTAAAAGTAGGTCTGTTATCGTTGCATCGTCATGCTTCAAAATTCTGCTGCCACGCTGAACTACAGTTACATGGCTTCCCAGGCGGTTCATAGCCTGGGCTATTTCCATACCAATAGGTCCTCCGCCGATTACTAATAATTTATCAGGCAATTTTTCAATATGGAAGATGCTCTCATTGTCATAGTATTTTACGTCGGCTACACCTGGAACTTGCAGTTTTTGGGGCTTGGATCCGGTAGCGATTATGATCTTTTTTCCAGTATATTTTTTAGCATCTACTTCTATTTCATTTTTTTTTGTAAAATGCGCTTTACCCAAAGCCATGTCAACTCCCTGCTCCTGTAACCATTGCGCATTTTCATGTTTGCGAATAATTTCCTGCCTTTCATATATATAATTCACCGCTTTTTTTATATCCACTGTACCTGTCACTTCCAATCCAAAATTGGAAGCTATTTTTGCCTGATGTGCGATATGTGCCACATGTATCAAAGCTTTGCTGGGTACGCATCCATCATTGAGACAATCACCACCGATATCGTTATCACTTTTTGAAATCATCAATACCTTGAAACCTGCTTTTGCCATAAATAATCCAACAGTTAATCCGCCGGAACCTGAGCCTATAACTATAATATCATAAACTGTTTTTGTCATATTTTAAAAATGAAGTTATAGAAAACTTGGTTCCTTTCAATTAATATAAACTTAAACTAAATCAAATAGCTACCTTTAAAAACAAGAGTCGTATTGAAATTTAAACCTTACAAATAAAATGGTACAGTTATGAAACATCGCTTAATAATCGGATTTATTGCTGGCTGCCTGGG
>JBDTIC010000384.1:0-4689 GCA_039936595.1 Ginsengibacter sp.
GAGACCTTACTGATTCTACTGTTTTACGCAATGTCGGAGTGCCAATAGCGCACACTCTGCTTTCTGTTTTATCCATCGAAAAAGGTATTGGGAAATTAGTATTAAATGAGCAAAAATTGAATGATGACCTTGACAATAACTGGGCAGTGGTTGCGGAAGCGATTCAAACTATTTTGCGGAGAGAAAATTATCCAAAGCCTTATGAGGCTTTAAAAGAATTGACCAGAGGTGCCTCCTCAATTGATAAGAGAATTATCCATCAGTTTATAAACCGATTGAAGATTAATGACGATATTAAAAATGAGCTAAAAAGAATTACACCACACAATTTTACAGGAACACAATATTTTTAATTTAAAATAGAATTATGCTTTCAAAATTTCGATATCCGATTAATCTTATCAAATCAAGACTGCCATATCCTTTACACTTAGATATTTTGAGTGGTTTGTCATTTTTATTTGGCGGAATAGATTCTAAAATTAAATATGATAATTTTAGATTGGCACATTATGCTTTTGGTGTTTACGAAGCCGCAAAAAGAGCCAAAGATCTGGGCTTATTGGAAATTACCGTTATCGAGTTTGGAGTTGCAAATGGAAGAGGTTTATTGGCTATTGCCTTGTATGCGTCCAAAATTGAAAAATATCTTGGAATAAAAATAAAAGTGCTTGGATTTGATTCGGGGGAAGGAATGCCAAAAACGCAAGGATATAAAGATCATCCTGAAATATATGCAACGGGTGATTTTCCAATGCAGGATAAAAATAAGCTCTTATCTATACTGCCTGATAATACCCAACTTATATTTCTTGATTTAATTACAAGTGACTGGACAGATTTTTTAAAAGCACCTGTAGGTTTTTTTTCAATAGATGTTGATTATTATTCGTCTACAGTATCAATTTTAAAGTACTTAACAGAATTAAAGCCAGATTTGCTCTTGCCTAATACGTTAATTTATTTTGATGATATACAACTCCCAAACCATAATCCATACCAGGGTGAGCTTTTAGCAATAAATGAATTCAATCAGGCGAATGGATTTCGTAAAATTATCGATTTTTCAAGAGTACTTAGAACGACCCGGGTACTTAAACATGCACATTGGATGAATCATATTTATCAATTGCATGTTTTGGATCATGAAATAAGAAACAAGGAATATCGTGATCTAAATGATCCACCTAATATTCTATCCAATAAATATTTGAAATAAAATTTGCAAGCAAACGTTTAGTTCTTGAAACATTTAAATTTAATAACTATTTTACGAGTTTTTTCTATTATACAGACAACTAATTTTATAATCTATTATATTGAGTTGTTTGCAAGAATAGGTTTTAATATATATGAAAAAGAGATTTCTGCCCTTACTATTTATTTCCAGTTTATGTTTTGGCCAGGTTAATCTGAACCTGGGCTTAAAAGCGTACTATCCTTTTTCGGGTAATGCGAACGATCTAAGTGGGAATAATAATAATCCTGTTTTCAATAACGCTACTCTGGTTCCGGACCGGTTTGGGAATTCTAATAGTGCTTACCATTTTAATGGTACGAGTAGTTATATGAAAATTCTTAATAGTCCGACAATTAACTTTACAAACCAACTTTCTATTTGTGCATGGGTGAAGCCACAGGGTTTTTACACCGGACCATGTCATGGAAATTCCATAATGATGAAAGGCGATGCAGATTATTTAACGGGCAATTATTTCTTGCGTTATGATGATGGCTACAGTACCGGTTATAACAATTGCTCTACATCAACTGTTGATATGTTGAGTCAGAACTTTTATGGAAGTGGTTCTCCGGGATATACACCGTATATACAGGCCAATCAATGGTACAGTGTTATTCTTACATACGATGGTGCAACTGCAAAGCTTTATGTGAATTGTGAATTGAAAGTAAGCGTACCACAGGTTAGCACAACTTTTACTAATAGTTACGATTTATATTTGGGCAGTTTAAATAACGCATCTTTCCCTTACTGGCTAAACGGCGACCTTGATGAAGTAAGAATTTATAACAGGGCGCTTACAGTAGATGAGGTAAAAGTTTTGAGCGACTGTCCGGTATCTGTTCCACCATTAACCAATGTAATAAATTCTTATACACCCGTAATGGCTTTAAACCTGTGCGATAATGCTTTAAAAGTAGAAGATGCGTCAACATTTAATCCTGGCGATACTGTTTTAATAATTCAGATGAAAGGTGCCGTTATTGATTCAGCCAATACTTCCGGTTTTGGAACTGTAACGGATTATAAAAATTCAGGTAATTATGAATTTAATATTATAAAAGAAAAGAATGGAAACAGCCTTTCATTATTAAACGTTTTGGAAAGAAAATATGATGTCCCGAATGGGAAAGTACAATTGATAAGAGTTCCTTATTACACAACCGCAGACATAACTTCAACGCTTACCTGTTTGCCGTGGGATGGAAGTAAGGGTGGTGTACTTGTATTGAATGCAAGAAACTCAGTTAATATGTCAGCGGATATCGACGTGTCAGGAAAAGGATTTAAAGGCGGGCAAAGTCCTAACCCAAACAACAGTACACAATACTGTAACTATGATAATTTTTATTATCCGGCAAATACGCCAGGTGCCGCAGCCAAAGGTGAATCTATTAGTGATATAAGTTCAGAATTTGCGTGGGGAAAAGGCGCTCCTTCAAATGGTGGTGGCGGTGGCAGTGGACATAATTCAGGTGGTGGTGGAGGATCAAATGGCGGACAAGGAGGATTTGGGGGGTATCAATTGGATGCCTGCGGCGGCTCTGCAACAGACAATCGTGGCATTGGCGGAAATGATCTTCCGTATAATAATGTTTCTAATAAAGTTTTCCTCGGCGGAGGTGGTGGTTCAGGGCATACAGATAATGCAGGCGGATCTGACACGAATGGAGCAAACGGGGGAGGGGTTATTATTATAAGATCGCCTGTAATCAACAACACAGGGTTTAAAATAAATGCAAAAGGTGCCGACATAATAAATTGTAGTCTTTCACCTATAGACTTGTGTTATGATGGAAGCGGCGGTGGTGGGGGTGGTGGATCAGTTTTAATTGAATCAAATAATTTCACTTCATCCACATCGGTTGATATTAGTGGCGGAAAAGGAGGAGATTTGGTTGTGTACCAACTACCCAACGCGACTCATATTGGTCCGGGCGGGGGTGGCGGCGCTGGTGTATTCTGGACCAATAGTCCTTCGGCTCCCGCAAATATTACCGTGATTAAAGATGGAGGTAAAAATGGGGTGATTATCCAGGATGCTGATAATCCTTATGGCGCTACGCCCGGCCAGGATGGGATCAGTCTGTTTAACTTAAAAATTCCAACAAGTACGATATTATCCAAACTTAATAATATTGATTCTATTAGAATCAGCGACAGCATTTATAATTGCTATACTGTCGATTTTAAAGGTTTGGCTTTTACAAATTCCTACCCGATCAGTAACTGGAGTTGGAACTTTGGGGATGTTCGCTACAGTGACAGCCAGAATGTTACTCATACTTATACAAGGCCAGGGGTTAAATTTGTAAAATTGTTTGCTACGGATATCAATGGCTGCCAGGATAGTATCGTTAAAATAGTCATTATTACACAAGTAAATATCAGGAAAAGGCCAGACACAAGTTTGTGTGGAAGTTCCCCGGTGAAAATGTTCGCAAGCGGGGGAACGAACTATGTATGGTCGCCGGCTGTTAGTCTTGATAATCCTTACATTCCCAACCCGGTCGCAACGCCATTGTCTTCAACAACGTATTATGTGACGGTATCAAATCCGGAAGGCTGCGTCAATAACGATTCAGTGAAAATCAGGGTAAAAAAAGTAGTTGTCGTCTCTAAATCAAAAGATACGAGCGTTTGCCAAAATACTGAGGCTCAGCTTTTGGCGGGGGGCGGTGTTTCTTACGCCTGGACTCCGGTCTCTTCTCTGAGTAATCCTAAGATTGCGAATCCGGTTGCCAGGCCCACATCAAATACTACCTATACGGTGAAGGTTACCAACGCAGATGGTTGCTCGAAAACGGATTCAATAGTGGTAGCTATCAAACCTGTTCCGGTCATTACAAAATCCAATGATATGGGTGTTTGTGTTGATAATACCACTGCAAAATTGTTTATTACCGGGGGAATCTCTTATTCATGGTCGCCTTCATCTACTTTGGATAATGCGGTCAGTGCCACTCCCGTTGCAACTCCTTTATCCACCACCGTATATCATGTGGTAATCACAGATGCACAATTGTGCAATTACGATGATTCCGTAAAAGTGACTGTCAATCCTTTGCCTACGCTTTATGTATCAAAGCTTAATGACATCAACTGCTCCATACCCGCCACCCAATTATTTGCTTCTGGCGCACAGGACTATACCTGGACACCTTCCATTGGTTTGAATAATACTGAAGTAAGTAATCCCATTGCATCGCCCATTGTTTCAACGACTTATAATGTGATTGGAAAAGATATAAATGGTTGTGTCAATTCGGGTACCATTTCCGTAAATGTTGACTTTAGCGGAAGTAAAGTATATGGTCTTCCCAATGCATTTACCCCTAATGGAGACGGATTAAATGATTGCTTTGGTATAAAATATTGGGGCCATGTAACCGAGCTCAGTTTCATCATTTATAACCGGTTGGGCGAAAAAATATTTTACACCAATA
>JBDTIC010000385.1:0-2658 GCA_039936595.1 Ginsengibacter sp.
GGCTACTGTTTACATAACGACGTAAGTGAAAGAGCATTTCAGATAGAACGTGGTGGACAGTGGGTAAAAGGAAAAAGTTGTGACACATTTGCTCCGCTCGGCCCCTTTATTGCGACTAAAGATGAAATTCAGGACGTAGATAACTTACGTTTATGGCTCAACGTTAATGGCAAAAAGATGCAGGATGGAAATACGGATGACCTGATATTTAATATACCTCATATCGTCTCATATATCAGTCAGTTTATGACTTTGTTACCAGGAGATGTTATTTCTACAGGTACGCCTCATGGCGTAGGTCTCGGGTTTAATCCTCCGATTTATTTAAAGGAAGGTGATGTAGTAGAATTAGGAATAGATGGATTGGGAACTCAAAGGCAGGTTTGCAAAAACTGGTCAAAATAAATTTCACTGATCTTAAATTCGCTAAAATATTTCAGACCATGAACCTACATCTCGATCAAAAAATAATCATTGTAACTGGCGGAGCCAAAGGTATTGGAGAAGGTATTGTGAAAGTCCTCGCAACGGAAAATGCCATCCCGGTGATCGTAGGCAGAAAAGAGGTTGACAATTTAAAAACGCTTGCATCCATTGATAACAAAGGCTTCCAGGTAGTGGCGGAGTTGACCAGCCCCGAAGAATGTGAAAACGCTGTAAAGAAAGTGGTTGAAAAGTTTGGCCGCATTGATGGTTTGGTAAACAACGCCGGTTTAAATGATGGAGTAGGTTTGGAAAGCGGTGACTATGAAAAGTTCATGCTTTCCATTCATCGAAATTTGGTTCATTATTATCTGATGGCTCATCACGCTTTACCATTTCTGATACAATCCAAAGGATCAATTGTGAATATAAGTTCTAAAGACGCCGATACCGGGCAGGGCAACACTTCTGCCTATGCTGCTTCCAACGGCGGCAGGCATGCATTGACCAGAGAGTGGGCGGTTGAATTATTAAAATACAAAATAAGAGTAAATGCGGTGGTAGTATCTGAATGCTGGACTCCTCAATATGAATGGTGGATCAGCAAACAACCTGACTCCAAAGAAAAATTGAAATCCATTACGGACAAAATACCATTGGAAAAACGTATGACAACTCCCGAAGAAATTGCCAATATGGTTGTTTTTCTCTTATCTGAAAAATCAAGTCATACCACCGGTCAGATTCTCCATGTAGATGGTGGATACGTCCATTTAGACAGGGCAATCAGTTAATATTTCATTAGTACGAAGTCTTGGGCTCCCCGATAAACTAAGCACAAGTAATACAAACCAATATTTTCGAATAAAACAAAGAGTATGAATTGTAAGTATAAAAAAAAAGACATGCTATTTTTTCTACAGGTTAAACTTTTTTTTTCGGGACAAATCAAAACGTCCTTATTTTTATTTTTTATAATGATTATTTCAGTTCATATGTCGTTTGCTCAAAAAGTCATCCCTTTATATAAACAGGTTCCCAACAGCAAGCCAGCGCCTGCATACAGGGAAAAATCGGTGACCGGCAAGGATGGTATTATTAGGATCAGCAAAGTATCTATCCCCGAAATCACTATTTTTCAACCAAAAAAAACATCAGGCAAAAATGCCGCGGTTATCATTTGTCCTGGTGGAGGATATAGCATCTTAGCCTATAATCTCGAAGGAACTGACGTTGCTAAAATAATGAACAGTTGGGGTGTCACAGCGATTGTACTTAAATATCGTTTACCCAGCGATTCCATTATGAACGATAAAACGATAGGTCCACTACAGGATGCTCAACGTGCGATCCAGTATGTAAGAGAAAATGCAACACAGTTAAATATTGATCCCGAAAATATTGGAATTATGGGCTTTTCAGCAGGTGGCCATTTGGCCTCTACTCTATCTACCCATTTTGACAAAGCCTATATTGACAATCCCAAAAATACTTCTTTACGCCCTGACTTTTCTATACTTGGTTATCCGGTTATTAGTTTCACAGAAGAGCTTGCTAATGTGGGAAGCCGCAATAACCTGATAGGGAAGAATCCCTCTCCTGAATTGATCAAAGAATTTTCAAACGAATTACAGGTAACCGATAAAACACCACCGGCATTTTTAGTGTTAGCCGGAGACGATAAAGCAGTAAGACCCGAAAACAGTATCAACTATTATGAAGCTTTATTAAAAGTACATGTCCCCGCCGAGCTTCATATCTATCAAAACGGTGGTCATGGCTTTGGTACACACAACAAAACCACAAAAGAAAATTGGATGCAGACTCTTAAAAACTGGATGCAACACAATAATTTCCTTGATGGAAAAACAGTCGGAAACCTGGCTTTAGAAAACTAATTTTTTCAAATTCTATCAAAATTTTTTTTGGGGGAAGTCTGCACGATCAGCCTTTAGTAATAAGTTTACTTATTTTTAGAAAATGGCCTGACGGTACAATTTACCTGGTTACAATCGTTCATCTTGTAAATAAATCTTTTCTTTCAATGGAAATACATACCCTGCAATGTTTTTTTTTATAAACTAAATGTTTTCTGGCATGTTATTTAAGATGATAATGATAACTAAAAATTTTTATTATGCTTAGATGGGCAATTATTTTCGTGGTTATCGCAATCATTGCGGCCATATTCGGATTCACAGGTATAGCTGCCGGTGCAGCTTCTATTGCTAAGGT
>JBDTIC010000386.1:0-3866 GCA_039936595.1 Ginsengibacter sp.
GGATTTTTAATTTCTAACTGATATATCCCTTTTGGTATTGTTGATAAAAGATCTATTCTTTCTATGCTACTGCCCCCTGCATACTGAATCGTTTTATTTATGAAGGACTGCCCAGAGGAATTGATTAATCTTAATTCATAGCGGCCCGCAGGTTGATTAGTCATTCGAAGATTGAAGTTATTAATTGTCGCAGGATTAGGGAAGACAGCAATACTCTGTAATGCTTTATCAACATATACCTTCATCACCTTGCTGTAGGTTTTTCTTCCGTCCAGATCCCTGCTAACAATACGGTAATAATTATTGCCTTCAACTGGAGTAGCATCCACCCAATTGTAATTATTGACCCAATTATTTTGCGCAGCCACGAAATTCAAATTAGAAAAGTCTATTCCGTTCAACGAGCGTTCAATATCTAATTGCTTCACATTTTTTTCATTAGTGGTACCCCAGCTAATTTCTACAGAATTAATTTTTTTAAAAGCGTTTACCGAAGTAAAGTCAAGTGGAAGAAGCCCTGCTGCTGGCTCATTTGAGAAAATAATTCTGAAACGTTCCGGCGTTTTTGAATCAGGATCCGTATTAACGGAAAAATTAACGAAGGTATTTCCGTTAAGGTTAACAGGCGTTGAAGTTTTTAGATACTTATCTTCCAGGATTGCCTGTCGGCCATCTTGCGCCAGGTCAGATGCGATTAGTTCTATTTGGTAGGTAATAATTCGCATATTCCACATTTTGAAAAATATAGAATCACTACCTCCAATGGTATGCCTCCTTTCTATCACATACACTCTATCATTCCTCAACATTCCCCAGTTTTCTGAGAAATTACTCATTTTCCGCGCATCCATTACGTCTATATTATTACTATAGTCTGAATAATATTGGGTAAGAGAGCCGTCCATTAAAACGGTTGAGCCATTGGGAGATACAATGTACAAGTTGGCTCTTAATTGGCCGAAACCGTTGGGAGTAGACGCAAATAAACTACTTACATTCATTTGAAAAAAAATAGCAAGGGCCAGGGTAAAGATGGTTTTCATTGCAAGGAATTTAATTTTCGTTTAGTTGGATTAAACTATAAAACCTGGTAAGCGGATTTATAGATAAACGTCAACTTTCATCTTTTATTATCTATGAACAATGGAAATCTATAAGATTGCAGCCCACGGCGTATAAAAGTAAAATCTTAAAGCGCTTTTTGGCAGATTATTCAAATCATTCTCATCAGCGTAGCGGAATATTTTATAAAATCATACGATCAGTATCCAGTATCATCAACCGTTATTTGCAGAATAATATTCCAATATTTTGGACGTTGCCCCGGGATTTTAAGTAGGTTACGCTCAAAAAGTGGTAATGCACTTAACACCGTATGGGGTAGCATTCGAATATTTAAGATAGACGAGTGGAACTGCAAAACCCGTGACATATTAATCAATAAACTAAATATGACAATGCTGTGTCAGGCAATACAGCGATTGGAATGTTTTTTGAACTAACATTTCATCTACTATAGAATAGCGCACAAAGCATCGTTCTTCTAACTTCATTTATTAATAAAACTCATTAGAAACGTTCAAAATTTAAAAGAATTATATAAATTTCCTATAACGGCTACAAATTAGTAACTAAGTTCTTTTAATGTTTAATTCTTTAATCTATAAAAATAAAAACTAAGATAATGAAAAAGATTTCAATTATTGTTCTTCTCATGTTTGGGATTCTCAGCACAAGTATAGCCCAGGCTACCTCGGCAGGGCCAAAAACTTCAGTTTCAAAACAAGACAAGGCAGCAATAGCCGCCCAAAAGAAAGCTGATAAAGAAGCCAAAGCTTTAGCAAAAAAGCAAGCAAAGGAAGCAAAACTGGCTTCACCGTCTAATACAACAATTGCGCATCTGAACAAAAACGGTACACCCGACAAAAGATTTAAAAGTAATACCCAACCAAAGGTCACCACTCAAGCCCAAACCCAGTCACAACCGACTACAGCTGTGGAAACAAAATCCCACGTTGCCAAAGTAACAAGAAGCACTACTCATCTAGCACGAACCAACACCGCAACAACTCCTGACAAGGCTATAAGTACAGATGCCGAAGGAAGAACTATTTACCAGGGACCGAGAGGTGGAAAATACTACGTCAATAAAAACGGAAATAAAGAATATGTAAAATAATTTTCAGGCCCTTACCCATCAACACTTAATTAAAGACTTGTGTGACAAATGACAATCACTTTTTTATATAATTGGAGTGTTTATTATTCATCCGGTATTGACAAAGCTATTCGAAGGTGGCGATATTTGCCACTGTCATGGTTCAAAAAATAAATTCGAACATGTGGTATTTCTGCGAATAATTTAATCTAAGTCTGTCCAGAGCGTAACATCTCTACTCAGAACATCTTTAATATAAGTTCACCTCCTCCTTATCCCACTCCACTCTTACTTTTTGGGAAATAATAGAATCAATAGATTTGCCACAGTAATCGGGCTGAATAGGAAGTTGCCGGCTGTAACGCCGATTGATTAAAACACAAAGTTCTACTTTTCGCGGACGGCCAAAAGATAATATGGCATCTAAGGCTGCACGAATCGTTCTCCCTGTGAACAATACATCATCAATCAGAATAACATTTTTATCCTCGATTGAGAAAGAAATATCAGTTTGGTTAGGTTCATGTAATTCTTTGCGAATATCGTCCCGGTAAAAAGTGATATCCAGCTTTCCGTAATGGAAATGCTGGTCAGGCTTTATTTTTTTTAATTGTTTGAATATTTTATCAGCAAGAAAAATTCCCCTCGGTTGTAACCCAATAAGAACAACTGATGAAAGGTCGGCATAATTCTCTATCACCTGGCAGGCTAAGCGCTCAATTGTAATTTGAAGTTGATGTTTATTTAAAATTGTAACCCCTGCCCCAGAAGAGTAAATAGAGCTGCTATCCGAATTTATATTAAGAATTTGTTTCACCGCTAATTTGATTTATTTTATAAAGCTCAGAGACTGTAACAAACAAATAAAGAGTAAACACTTTTATTCGTCAGTTGTGTCAATTCGTGTAACCTGTATCTGCCCGCTAAAGCAGGTAATGGCTTCTAATTCCTTTTAAGGATAGAGGTTTCTTCTTCCATAAAAGCATACCTGTAATCCGTAGGTGGGATAAATGTTTCCTTGATAACTCTTGCACTCAACCAACGATACAAATTAATAATGCTACCCGCTTTATCGTTCGTACCGCTCCCACGTGCACCTCCAAACGGTTGCTGGCCTACTACAGCGCCGGTTGGTTTGTCATTGATGTAAAAATTACCAGCGCTATTGGTTAATATTTGTGTGGCTATTTCGATTGCATTTCTATCTTGTGCCATGATTGATCCGGTTAGGGCATAAGGAGATGTCGAATCCACCAGTTTTAATGTTTCTTCAAACTTGTTTTCATCATAAATATAGAGGGTCAATACCGGTCCAAAAAGCTGGTCGCACATGGTTATATAGCGGGGATCAGTAACTTCAATTACCGTAGGCTCAATAAAATAGCCAATCGTTTTATCACACTTGCCTCCCACCAGAACTTTCGCATCCTTATCCTTTTTTACCTGTTTAATATACGATTCTAATTTATCAAAGCTCTTTTCATCTATAACAGCATTTATAAAATTAGTAAAATCTTCTACTGATCCCATCTTCATAGTTTTGATCTCTGCAACTAATTTTTTCTTTACTTGTTGAGCAATGTTAGAAGGGATATATGCTCGGGAAGCTGCGAAACATTTTTGTCCCTGGTATTCAAAGGCGCCACGGCAAAGCGCTGTTACCAAAACATCCACCTCCGCGCTTTTATGGGCAATGATATAATCTTTA
>JBDTIC010000387.1:0-3841 GCA_039936595.1 Ginsengibacter sp.
ACTTTGGTAATATAAGGCATGGCACCCCAAAGTCTAAACAATTCAAAATGTTCAAAGGCTCTTACAAAATGAGCTTGTGCAACAAGGTCATCAATATCTTCAGGATCGCCATCCTTCAACATACCTATATTTTCCAATACCTTATTACTTACCCTTATATTCTTAAAGGCAGGTATTAAAATTTGGTTATAGAAATGCGGGCCAACGTTATCACCCAATGGTCCCCACTTATGATATATATTCCACATCACCCTTCCTCCATCAGCAAAGTCGCACATATTATCAAGGTCAAGGCTTCCCATAAAGCTTGCTCCCAGTCCGCTGGATCTAAAAACACCGGCGGCCAGATAAACAACATCAAAAAAGGCTTTTGTGTTTTGATATTTTGAGAATACTTTTTCCTCAGATAAGCCTGACTCAGGAGCCTTATCCAGGTATTTTTTACACGATGATGATAATAGAGCAATTGAAATAATGCATAATATGAACTTAGTATATTTCTTCATTTTCACTGGATTTAAGGGTTTTAAAAGGATACTTTCACTCCAAGTTTCGCGGTGATCATTAAAGGATAGTAACCGTACGTATATTTTTTAGCATCACCTGTCTGTTCTATCACTCTTTCAGGATCACCTTCTATAAGATTGGTAATGGTGATAAGATTATTCACAGTGGCATATACCTGAAGATTGGAAATACCGACTATCTTTTTAAGCGCCTGGGGTTTAAAGGTATATGCGGCGAAAACATCCTTTAACCGGATAAAATCTGCATTTCTCCAAAAACGATTTTCAATACCAGCTGCGTATCCTTCGAGCGCTGCTCCACCACCCCATGACAATTGTGGGATTCCTCCTCCACCATCAAAATAATGAAGAGTAGAGTGAGTAGCGCCGGGATTATCAGGTGTCCAGTAGTTTAGCTGAGATTTCTTGACGCTATAGTCACCCAGCAAAAATTCATTTTCAAAATTTTGATTAAAATTGACATATTTACCCACATTCCCTTGCACCATAAACCTGAAATCAAATGCCTTATATGAAAATCCGGCTGACAATGAAAAAATTATAGGAGGATAGTCATGTCCTTTTGTTGGATACCTATCTAAAGCGGTAATCTGACCGTCACCATTATAATCAAGAAACTGGTAATCCCCTAAGCTTAGTAAGTTTAAAGCCAGGGGCGCAGACTTGGTATGTAAATCATCTACAGAAGTAAAATAGCCTGAATTAGTAAGCAATACACCGGTTAGCATCGCGTCAATAGGTTTCCCGGATTCTTTGATATATTCGGGTGCATAAGGCAAGTCATCTTTACTAATAATTCGATTTTCAGTATATGAAAAGTTTCCTTTGACAAAATAATTGAGATTATTAGATACCGTTTTATTAAACACCGCCTCGAATTCTATACCATGCTTTTTTAAGCTTCCGAGATTAAGTTCTTTAAATGAATTTCCTACTAATATGGTTACACTTCGGGGCGATAATAACATCTTATCACGGTATTCATCATATGCGTCAATGGTGAAAGTGAACATATTATCCAAGATGCCCACTTCAAGTCCAATATCTCTTTTATGTGATTGTTCCCATTGTGCACTCGCGTTGGCACCCAGATCCTCGCTGATTAACCCATTGGAAGCCATTGTGTAGTCACTTATATAAAGCCAGCGATTGGCTGCATAATCACTACCAACCAAACCATCAGAATAGCGTAATTTAAGCCTGTTCATCCAGGGAACTGATTTGCGGAAAAAATCCTCTTCGGAGATTACCCAACCAACAGCAGCAGATGGGAAAAGCCCATAACGCTTTGTTGGAGCAAATCGTTCTGATCCGGTATAACCTATATTAAATTCAAACAAATATTTGTGCGAAAAATCGTAGGTAGCACGGCCAACAAATGCTTCATTATAGTAGGGGAAGTCGGTTCCTTTATTTTTCTGTTGGCGATTCCATAGTGCCAGGCCTGTGACATAATGATTCCCAAAGGAGTTACTGTAATTCAATGCGGCTTCATAGTAGAGATCTGAATAATAAGGAGGGTCAGCTACTAATCCTCCTACCAGCAAGTTCGGTGGAGTAGGATAATAGGCTTCGGGGCCTTCACCTTGCCGTTCCCAGGGATTTTTATCAACGATTCCATCTCCGTTGGCATCAACACCAATTCTGTCATAGTGCAGCCTATAGACCGGAAAACTATAGTCTGTATATGATTCCAGGTTGCGATAATAGGTACTTAATGATACCTGGCTTCTAACAGACAATCCTTTTAAAAAATAGTCAAGCTTCTGATTTAAAATAAGATCTGAAAAAACTTTCGAGCCTAAATACTTCCGAAACGATCCATCGTAAAAGTTACTGTAAGGATTCCCAAAGCGCTCGCCAAATGGCAAGGTAAGCCTCTCTCCGGTTGCATCAGGGTAATCTCTATCTGGAACCTGGTCTAATACCCATGCAGGAAAATAGGCAGGAAACCTGGCGGGTCCGGTTGCATACATGGTTTCCCAAACACCTCCCGGAGTAACCGGTTGATTTTTTATATTTACATCCCCACCTAAATTTAAGGATAATTGTGTTGTTTTTGTGAGACTGAAATCAACATTGCCACGATAGTTAAATCGATCGTTTTTGTAACGGGTGTCATGTTTTCCGTCATGATAGCCCTTAAAATAGCTTCCTTCATGCTGAAATCCAAATGAAGAAAAATATCGTACAAAATCAGTTCCCCCGGATATATTAAGATTGGCATCAGCTACTGGAGTAAATGATTGACTCAATACTTTAAACCAATCTACATCCGGATACTGAAGTGAATTGAGCACGGAAGAGGGATGCAAATATTCCTGTAGGGTATTATCAGACAAAATTGCTGAATATTGCTGATCGTTCATTCGTGCAACGTTCAACATGGACATAGTTTTATAAGAATTGATATGGTTAGGAATTCCGGTAGCCTTATTCATACCGTAAGAACCCGAAAAATCCAGTTTGGCTTTTCCTTTTACACCTCGTTTTGTGGTTACTATAATTACTCCATTGGCACCCTTCGCGCCGAAAACAGCCGTTGCTGACGCATCTTTTAATACTGAGATGGTTTGAATCTCATTCGGATCCATATTGGAGAAATCGCGTTCTACGCCATCAACTAACACTAAAGGACTTGAACTATTCCAGCTTGATAAACCTCTAATGGTAATATTAGCAGCATTCGCTCCCGGTTCACCGCTTTGCTGAAGAGCAGAGACACCAGGCATTTTGCCCACGAGAGCAGAAGTAATATTTGAATAACCTGATTTAATCAATGTTTCACTATTTACCTGGGATATGGCACCCACTACGCTTTCTTTTTTCTGAGTACCATAACCGACAACTACTACTTCCCCCAATGAAGAAACGTTTTCAGCCAGAAAAACCATTAAGCTGTCGTCACTTTTTGTAACCTTATGATCAAAATTGTGATAATTGATCATTGAAAAAATCAAGGTCGAATTTTTGGAAGTGCTAATAGAAAAATATCCTTGAACATCAGATACAGTACCTCTTGTAGAACCCTTTACCAGTACATTTGCCCCCTGTAATGGTTCACCGGTTGATTTGCTTAAAATCCGTCCTTTCACTGTCAGCGACTGCTGATTGGGACTAAAAGTCCGCTTATTTTCAATGAGATGCGGAGAGGAAATTAATTGACAACTTATAACTGTAAATAAAAGAAATAGGGAAAATTTTCTCATAATAATAAGTTTTGCTTTGTTCTATCGGATTAAAGAAATTATACTTTCTAAAAACTGAAGCAGTGTAAATGTTAACGAGTCGCTAAAATAGCCTTAAATAAATTA
>JBDTIC010000388.1:0-8118 GCA_039936595.1 Ginsengibacter sp.
TTGTACTATGCTTTTGTCAGCACAAAACACTTTTCGGCATTTGAAATATGCCAATTCAAAAACAAAGTGTCTCTGTTGGCAAGTTTGCTACTGAACAAATATCTCTTTCAGATTAATATTGGAAAAAAATTTCAGTAGCACCAAATCCAAAATTATGATGATACTGGTTGGCAAAAGTTCTTACTTCCTTTTTTGTTTTTAATATCTCATGAATTTCATTTCTGAGTTTCCCTGTGCCCACTCCATGTATCACGATCAGGTTTGGCTGTTGGTGAGCTATCGCAAGATTATAATATTTCTCAAAAAAAGTTAATTGAATCGACAGTATCTCAAAATTACTAAGGCCTTTCCAGTTGTCGGTTAATTTTTCAATGTGTAAATCAACTACAGACCGTGGCGATTCCAGTTTTCCTTTTACCTGCGAAATATTATATAGCTTACCATGAGTATTGGTATAATCGGGAATTACTTCTTCTATTTTATCAGGATATTTTTCAAAAAGAATAAAAGCAAATGTTGGCTCGTTTTTTAACTTCATTTCCTCAATTTTCTGAAACAATTGTTTAGCCTTTATTTTAAAGTTGGCTTCAAAGTGCTCTGTCCTTAGCTTGTCCGGCGTAGTAAGGGAAAAGTCAAATTCAAATTTTGGTGAGTCATTCAGATCTTCAAACGGAATATCATGCAAATAAAAATCAGAAACAGACAGAATGGTATTATTCAAATGAAAATCGCGCGCACCTTTAAACATGATTTGGTATGCAAATTCAAGTGAATCATCCGTTTGATTGATCAGGTAAATTTTGAATTTTTCCACCACATCATCATCAAAAACGTCTTTATCAAAAACAGGTAAAAATGAAAGCCACACTCCAGGTGCTACTTTATATTTTTGTTGATCCTTGTCAATCTTCAGATTATCGATATATTTCTTTTCTTTTTTAGCAACCCTTACTTTCTTTTCTGAAAACCTTTTGAAATAAGGAAAGTCCACCTGGTCAAGATATACCGGGAATTGCACTCCTGCCAGATCAATCAGCATCATCTCATTATTCAAAATTTCAACTACCTCTCCTTCCTCCCCGGAATGTAACAATAATACGGTATCGCCCACCTGGTATTTCATGGCTCAAAGATAGTTAGTTTGTATTTAGAGATGATAATGATAGGTGTTCAGGAAATTGACTTCGGCAACTTCATAATTTGAGTTTCACTTTCCTTCCCTAGCTTACTATGCTTCCTGCTATACAAAAAATAAATAACCAGCCCGATAACCAGCCATATTAAAAACCGCAGCCAGTTAGTATATCCCAGTTCTGTCATTAAATAAAAACAACTTGCCAGTCCAAGTACAGGAATCAATGAAAGCCTTTTCACAAAGGATGCAATTGTCAACCCTATAGAAAGAAGCACAAATAAAAAGAAGGGCAATTTATCACGAAATACTTCCCATCCTTCGCTAAAATCAAAGAGACCTAAAAAATTATTGCGGAATATAACGGCTCCTGTAATAAATAAAACGGGTACAATAAGTTGTGAGTTGATAAATGGAATCTGGAATTTAGGTTTGGCTTCTCCTTCTTCTCTTTTAGGTAATAACAACACACCACCGCATACCAGTACAAAAGCAAACAAAGTTCCGATACTGGTAAGGTCAGTCACTTCAGTAAGGTTTAAAAAGAGAGCTGGTATCCCTACAAAAAGCCCGGTTACAATTGTAGCAAAAGAAGGTGTTCTATATTTAGGATGAATGCGACTGAAAGCCTTTGGCAGCAATCCGTCCCGGCTCATGCTCATCCAGATACGGGGCTGTCCCATCTGAAAAATAAGCATTACGCTCGCCGTAGCAATTACCGCACTGAATGAAATGATATAGCTGATCTTATCAAGGCCCACTCTTTTAAAAACAAACGCCAAAGGATCTCCTACCTGCAATTCACTATAGGAAACCATCCCGGTAAGAACCAATGCAATTAAAATATAAAGAACCGTACAGATTATTAGCGAATAGATCATTCCCTTGGGGAGGTCACGCTGAGGATTTTCACATTCTTCGGCTGTGGTGGAGATGGCATCAAAGCCAATATAAGCAAAAAATACCGCAGAGACTCCTTTCATCATTCCACTAAAACCGTTTGGCAAAAAAGGGCTCCAGTTAGCCGGAGCAACAAAGAAAAATCCAATTGCAATTACTGCCAGCAATACCAGGATCTTAAATCCAACCATCCAATTGGTTGCTCTCCTTGTTTCTTTGATACCAGTATAAACCAGCCACGTGATCAGAAATACAATAGCAAGAGCAGGTATGTCGGCTATCAGTTTCAGGTTTCCAATTTGAGGGGCAGTACTCCACGCCTCATACCCAGATCGTGCACTTTGCGATAAACTTTCTAATGTTCCACCTTTTGACAATTCACCTCCTACCTCTTTAAAACTCCGGGAAGCGCTTAAGTAATCCGTAGTTAAAAATGAGGGAATATGAATGTGTAAACCTTCCAGCAGGTTTACAAAATATTCACTCCATGAAATGGCAACCGCGATGTTGCCGATGGCATATTCCATCAATAAATCCCATCCTATGATCCATGCAACTAATTCTCCGAAAGAAGCATACGCATAAGTGTAAGCGCTGCCACTCACCGGAATACGTGAAGCGAATTCTGCATAGCATAGTGCAGAAAATCCACAACAGACGGCTGTGAGTATAAATAAAAGTGAAACTCCCGGGCCTCCCTGGTAGGAAGCATTTCCTATGGTGGAAAATATGCCGGCTCCTACGACAGCCGCGATCCCCATTGCTGTCAAATCACGTACTTTCAAAACTCTGTTTAAACCCGATGCAGAGTGAGTGGAATCAGAAAATTCTTTATTGGCATCAGCTAAAATAGAGTCAATACTTTTTTTTCGAAAAAGAGGATGGGGCATACTTATGAACTTAGATAAATTAAAAATATAGAAATA
Organism: Ginsengibacter sp.; assembly: GCA_039936595.1. Classification (GTDB taxonomy): domain Bacteria; phylum Bacteroidota; class Bacteroidia; order Chitinophagales; family Chitinophagaceae; genus Ginsengibacter. The sequence goes on from JBDTIC010000388.1 coordinate 2,959, forward strand.
TTCTGAAAGATATTTTAAAGAAATGAGTTGGAAGGAAGTTGTTAAGTCGTGTATTGAGTTTCTAAAGACAATAATTCAGTATCCATCGCAGTGATGCCAACAGAAACCGGTGATGTTTAGAGACTCAGACACGGCTTTCTGCTTCTTATATTTGTATTATCTTAGCACACTATCTTATTCTTATGCAACTTGTACAGCAGATACTTTTCATCATTCTCACTGGGTTTGCAATTTTTCTCTTTTCAATCAAAGTAAAAGAAATAATTGCCAACATCAATTTAGGTCATGATGAAGACCTTTCTGATAACCCGAAAGAACGGTGGCGGAATTTGTTATTGCTGGCGTTGGGGCAAAAAAAAATGTTCCGCAATCCTCTTGTGGCTGTCATGCATTTCGTGATCTATGCGGGATTTATTATTATTAATATTGAAGTTTTAGAAATTGTTCTTGATGGGCTCCTGGGAACTCATCGTTTATTCGCAAATCCTCTTGGGAGCTTTTATACTTTTATAATTGATTTCTTTGAGATATTGGCACTTGGTGTTCTTTTAGCGTGTGTGATCTTCCTTGTGAGAAGAAATATTTTAAAAATAAAACGTTTTATTCAGCATGATCTTGATGGCTGGCCTCATACTGATGCCAACCTTATACTCATTACTGAAATCATTTTAATGAGCTTATTCCTGACTATGAATTCGGCAGACAGGGCGTTGCAATTGCAGGGAAATCTTCATTATGCTGACCATGGAAATTTCATTTTATCCGGTCTCTTTGCTTCTTCATTGGAAAACCTCGCACCGTCAACGCTTATTGGTATTGAACGCACCTGCTGGTGGCTACACATCACGGGTATATTTGCATTTCTTAATTACCTGCCTTATAGCAAGCACTTACACATTCTATTGGCCTTCCCTAACTCATATTACAACCGGCTCGAATCAAAGGGTGAAATGAAAAATATGAAGAATGTAGAACAGGAAGTACAATATATGTTCAAACCTGAATTGGCACCTGCCAGCGGTACAGAACAAACGCAGGACAATAGCGTTTCGCACTTTGGGGCAAAAGATATTTTCGACCTTAGCTGGAAAAATTTGTTGGATGCCTACACATGTACTGAGTGCGGAAGATGCACTGCGGCCTGTCCTGCAAACATTACCGGGAAATTATTGAGTCCCAGGAAGATAATGATGGATACCAGAGACAGGATGGAAGATGTAAGAAAAAACATCAAAGAGAATGGCAGTTTTAAAAATGACGGCAAAACACTTTTACATGACTTCATCACCGTGGAAGAATTAAGGGCCTGTACCTCCTGCAACGCCTGTGTAGAAGAATGCCCCGTAAGCATCAACCCTTTAAATATCATTTTTGAACTTCGCCGGTCCCTGATCATGGAAGAAAGTAATGCACCTGCTGAGTGGAATGCCATGTTTAGTAATATTGAAAATAATTTTGCCCCCTGGAAACTTAGCCCCGACGATAGAGACAAGTGGGCAACGGAATTAGAATAAAAGATTCCCCGGTGGTTACCGATAGACTCTTTAATTGTAGGGCTCTCTCTTATCTCTAATAAAAGAAAAAACGGCTCAAATAATTTCTTAAGCCGTTTCGAACACACCCATAATTATTTTTTAAAAAGGCAAATCATCAGCGGGTTCATCTACCTGTGATGCCACATTCTGATTAACATTTGAGGAAGAGGAAGAATTAGAGGCGGAAGAATTATATGAAGACGAACCACCTTGCTGGCTATCTCCTCCCTGGTTATCGTTCTTACCACCCAATAACTGAACCCTAAACACGTTCATTTTTAATGAAGCCGCCGCCTGGTTTTCTTTATTCATATATCCCTCAGCTTCAGGAGAACCTTCTGCATAAACTAATTGTCCTTTTTTCAGATACTGTGCGATCGCATTTCTATCAGTCCAATAAGCACAATTTACCCATGTGGTCTTATCTACTACGACTCCTTGTGTATTCTTGAATTTTTCAGAATGAGCTACTCTAAAATTTATTACCGTTCTTCCACTAACTTCGTTCATGGTGCAATCAGCGCCAAGATGTCCAATAATTTGTAATTTAATCATAACTGAGTTTTTATTATTAATTGATGTTTGAATGGCTTCTTTCCCAAAAGAGAAAAAGAAATGAAAATATAAAGAATCCCAGAGAAATTAAAATTTTTTAATTCATGCTTTTTTTGAGTGTGCTTACCTGATCTTGTAAATTGTTTACCAGGTTTACTAAAGAATCTACATCCCATCGTTGCTGCTGGCTCACCTTAGAAATAACAGCCTGGGCCTGCCACATTTCCAAAACATCAGATGTTTGTACCTGGTAGGGCTGAAAGGCCGGATTATCACTGACAAGAGTTAGCTTATTCTTATTTTTATTATTTTTCACTATGCGCTTATAAACAATACCTTCATTTTTACTAACCACTATATAAGCGGCATTATTTTTTATACTTTCTATTTTCTCTACTTTATCACCTATTATGATACTTCCACTAGGTGTCGGCATCATACTATCACCGATAATTTCAAAAGCGCGATAACTTCCTCCTGAAACCATAGGCAGCGTAAAAGTATTTAACTCATCAATGAATTCACTGTCGGCATAGCCTGCAAGATATCCTGCAGCAGCTTTTACAGGAACGAAATGGATCAGGTTCCTGTCAGCATTCATCATCTTCATCTGGCGCCTTTTAGCCAGATAGTTAGAACCTTTGATTTCAGAAAGATTCTGAAGTAACAACTCATCGAGAGTAACTTTAAAAATCTCACTTACAGACTCCAATACTTCTAAGCGGGGATCAGCTCTTTCTTCTTCATAAGCGCCAACAAGGGATCGCTTAATTCCTAATTTTCCCGCAAACTCTTCCTGCGTCCATCCGCGGAGTTTACGTAAGTACTTTAAATTTTGTCCTGCTAATGACATATAGGCCTAATTTATTTAGATCAAAAATACTAATTAATTTAGTCTATACAAATATTTTTTTGAAAAAAATAATGCTTTGGTAAATTAGGAAGGAATGCAAATATTAAAATTACGAAAGCCTGATCCATTTTTAGATTTCTTTTGCAAAAAAATCCTTTAAAAGAGCTGATTACACCTGTATTGTTTTCCATAGGTTATTAATAATTTTCCCGAATTTTAAAATTGGGATAGTATATTACATTTCTCAAAAAAAACCGGCACAAAAGATAATTCACAAAGCATGGAAGTACAAATCGAAGAAAGCTGGAAGGAAGTTTTAAAAGATGAATTTAATAAAGAATATTTTCAGCATATCACCATGTTAATTAAAACGGAAACAACATTGGGAAAGGTAATTTATCCCCCTGGCCCCTTGATTTTTAATGCTTTTAAGCAAACACCCTTTTCAAAAGTAGAAGTAGTTATCATTGGGCAAGATCCTTATCATAACAAAGGACAGGCACACGGGCTTAGTTTTTCAGTACCTGACGGAGTTGCCAAACCTCCTTCTTTGATAAATATTTTTAAAGAACTGAAAAAGGATTTAGGCATTGAAATATCAAAAAATGGAAACCTCGAAAAATGGGCATCACAGGGTGTAATGCTATTGAATGCTTCTTTAACAGTTCGTCAGAATGAACCTGGCAGCCACGCAAAAATCGGATGGCTACAATTTACTGACCAGGTTATTAAAAAAATTTCCGATGAAAAAGAGGGAATTGTTTTTATACTATGGGGTAAGTTTGCCCAGGAAAAGCAATCATTAATTGATGAAACAAAGCATTTTGTTTTAAAGGCTGCTCATCCTTCTCCGTTCAGTGCTGATAAGGGTTTTTTCGGAAGCAAACATTTTTCTAAAACAAATGAGTTACTTGTGAAACAGCATAAAGCACCCATTGACTGGAAACTTTAACTACAACAAAAACATATTCTTGAAAAATTTCCTTGCAAAAATAATCGCGGTATGGGCTCTTATCATTTTTTCGGGCACCATAATAATAGTTGCTTTTTTTATGTGGATCATAGGAATCTTTCATGAACCTTTACGCACCAAAATTTTCAGGAAAATTTCTCAAATATGGATACGCACGTTCTTTTTCCTTACCGGCTGCAGGTTAAAAGTAATAGGCAAAAAAAATTTCAAAGCCGGAGAAAAATACATTGTAACCTGTAACCATAATTCCCTGATGGATGTGCCGGTAGTGACACCATTTATCCCGGGTGCTAACAAGACTATTGGAAAATCTTCTATGGCAAAAATCCCTTTATTTGGTTTAGTTTATAAAAGAGGTTCTGTGCTGGTAAATAGAAATGATAAAAACAGCAGGAAAGATAGTTACCGGAAAATGAAACATGTATTGGAGCTGGGAATGCACATGTGTATTTATCCTGAGGGCACACGTAACAGAACAGAATTTCCGTTAAAGGAATTTCATGATGGTGCTTTCAAATTAGCAGTTGAAACGGGGACAGCTATTATCCCTGCTTTAATTTTTAATACGAAAAAAGTACTTCCTCCCGGCAAAAGTTTTTATTTCTGGCCTGCAAAAATGGAACTTCATTTTTTACCACCCGTTCCTGTAAATGCGGATTGTGATTATAAACTGCTAAGTAAGCAAATATTCAATATAATGAGTCATTATTACCAGGAGCACATTTGAAGTTTATGCCATCTATTTCAAAAAATAAGTAAGCTAAAGTTTGTGTTTAAAAAAGACTTATTCTAAATGATGAATTTTAAAGACGTTAATGAATTCCATGCATTTTTTTGACAAGCATTTTATTTAAACCAAACATAACCAATCCGGCTATAATTGGTATGACTGTAAATATTAAAAAGAAAATTGAAATTGAATACCTGGCCGTAATGCCGTCAATCAGGCTACCAGTGAGGCCCGCAAGCGTGTTGGCAATAAACGTAGCCACAAACCAGATTCCAAACATAAGCCCTACCATTTTCACCGGGGAAAGTTTACTAATATAAGAGAGCCCTACGGGGGATAAGCAAAGCTCTCCCAAAGTATGAAACAGATACGCGAGAATCAGCCATATCATGCTCACAGATGCGGTGTGAGCACCTCGTTCAATAGTACTGCCCCCATAAGCGAGAATGGCAAAACCAGCTCCTAATAAAATGAGCCCAATACCAAATTTTATCGGGCCTGAAGGGTTATACTT